>JAAXOC010000012.1:9007-9746 GCA_014237145.1 ANME-2 cluster archaeon | reverse complement strand
GGTTGGGGATGCTGGTGACGAATGCGATCTGAATATTACTGTTGTTAAACTCGAGCAGACCGACGGTACTGCCATTGATGCAACCGATGTGGATGGTACATTCACCATATCAGGTGGAGCGGAAGACACCACACCACCGGTCATAACCAATGTTGTATGTAACACTCCAACAACCGACTCGGTAAACATCACATGGACTACCGATGAAGTGGGTGACAGTCTTGTCAAATATGGCACCGAAACCGGTGTTTACACAGATAACGAATCCTATATAACGATGGTGACATCGCACAGCATTATGCTGACAGGATTGGTTGCGAATACGACATACTACTTCGTTGTGAACAGCATTGATGCAAGCGGTAATGCAGGTGATGGAAGTGAGTTCAGTTTCACTACTGCAACCATCTCTGATACTACAGCACCGGTCATCAGCAATGTTGAAAACACTGATCTGACAACCAATTCAGTAACCATTTCCTGGGATACTGACGAAGACAGTGACAGTGTTGTCAAGTACGGTACGACGCCCGGTGTTTACACGGATAACGAATCCGATACTTCACTGGTTAGCTCGCACAGCATTTCACTGGCTGGATTGAGTGCAGATACAACCTACTACTATATGGTTTACAGCACTGATGCAAGCGGTAATGCAGGTGATGGAAGTGAGTTCAGTTTCACTACTGCAACCATCTCTGATACTACAGCACCGGTCATCAGCAATGTTGAAAACACT
>JAAXOC010000012.1:0-9000 GCA_014237145.1 ANME-2 cluster archaeon | reverse complement strand
ACTGATGCAAGCGGTAATGCAGGTGATGGAAGTGAGTTCAGTTTCACTACTGCAACCATCTCTGATACTACAGCACCGGTCATCAGCAATGTTGAAAACACTGATCTGACAACCGATTCAGTAACCATTTCCTGGGATACTGACGAAGACAGTGACAGTGTTGTCAAGTACGGTACGACGCCCGGTGTTTACACGGATAACGAATCCGATACTTCACTGGTTAGCTCACACAGCATTTCACTGACTGGATTGAGTGCAGAGACAACCTACTACTATATGGTTTACAGCACTGATGCAAGCGGTAATGCAGGTGAGGGTAGTGAATATAATTTCACCATAGCAGCCATCTCCGAGAACACTACTATAATACTAATTGTAGATGCCATAGCAGCGCCAAACGGCTATGCATTTACATCAGTAATGGTTAATAATGTGGCTGGCCTGGGTTCAGGTAATGTCAATGTTACATTTGACCCATCAGTAATTCAGGTAATTGATGTAACCTCAGGAGATGGAAATGCTCTTATTGTGCAGGACTGGAATGTCGACAACACAGCAGGCTCATTGGAGATAGCAGCATGGGATGCAAATAATCCGCATAATGGCGATGTAGTTTTTGCTCATGTTACTCTTCACTCAGTCGGAGATCACCTGAGTTCAGCAACACTGGCTATCAGCTCTGCGGATTTGATCAATTATGACACCCTTGAACCGATAACTCACACTGTAGCCACCGGGACATTTGATACAATTGCACCTGTTGTAATAATTGAGAATGTCGAGGCAGCTTCAGGCGAGTTCACAGCAGCACTGGTCATAGTTAACAACGCGAGTAACCTGGGTTCAGGTAGCATCACTGTTACATACAACCCATCAGTAGTTCATGTAACGAATGTAACCTCAGGAGATGGAAATGCTCTCGTTATACAGGACTGGAACGCCGACAACACAGCCGGCTCAGTGACGATAGCAGCATGGGATGCAGACGAATCGCTTAATGGTGATGTAGTTTTTGCTCATGTTACCTTCCATGCCGTAGGAGAATTCCAGGATTCAACACCACTGGCCATCAGTTCCTCGGAATTGATCGATTATACCAGCTATGGTATTATCGGACACAGTGTAACCAATGGAACATTCAGTATAATTGACAATGAACCGCCGGTGATAACAGCTGCAATTGCCACTTTGGATGTGATCCTGAGTGACAACGGCAGACCCAGAGTACCTGGCACGAATGTCACTGTATTGAATGCAACTGTACTCGATAGCGAATCTGGTGTGGTGAACGTCACTATTGATCTCTCACCGATCGGAGGTTCAGATGACCAGGTCATGGAGAGAATAGCTGGCACAGATGTCTGGACAGTAACGACAACTGCTACCGATGGTATTAACCTGACCCATGAACTGGTTGTTACTGCAACAGACGGGGCAGACAATACAAACACTTCGGTGATCGGACTGACTGTACTCTTGCGAGGCGATGTTGTCCGGGATGGAGAGCTGAATTCTGCAGATGCACTCTATCTGGCAAAATACATGGTAGGTAAAGAACCCATGCCCTCATTGCTTGTAAGTGATATGTCCCCTGCCCAAGGTGATGGAAAGATAACTTCTGCAGATGCACTCTATTTGGCAAAATACCTGGTAGGAAAGGAGGCGGCACCATAAGGCATCCTCACGGATGCCTTTTTTTTTGCTGATGCAAATATGAAAACATTAACAATATCATTTTGTGTGCTTTTTCTTGTGATAATGTAAGCTCTGCCTGTGTCTGCAACGCCTGAGTTATATTTTGGAGATGTTAAGACACTGGAGGATGGATCCAAGATCGTATCATTGGTGGTCAGGGATGTGGAAAATCTAGGTACATGTGGTGCCGAGATCAAATTTACTACATCTGAAGGAGTTGAGGTTACAGGGGTAACATCAGGAGATGGGAATGCCCTTACGGTGCAGAGTTCGAATATAGATTACACAAAAGGTGCTGTGACGGTAACAGCATGGGATGTAAGTACAGGTCATAGCGGGGAGGTGGCTATTTGTAATATTGCATACAAGGGAAGTGATTTGAATCCGTTTGAAGTTACTTCCAGAGAATTATTCGATTATGATAGTTATGAGAAGATTCAGCACACTGGAAACAATGACATTGTTCGTTCTACTGTTGATCCCATTGCAACAAAAGCCGCAGATGATTCAAGTTATTCCTATATTATTCCCACGATCGGAACCATTAAATATATTAATTATGTCATGCAGGTCTAATTAACCTAACATCCGCAAGATATGATGACTCTGAAATCGAAAAACGAGAAAATATCTTTGGTATGTCTAAGAAAAACGGTGTCTACTGTGTAGAAGATGTAGGAAATCTATACGGACATGAATGTAAAATTGTTGTAATGTTGGACCCAGATAAGAGAAATCATTCACGAGTTCAAAGAGATTTACTCTTGCATAAGTTAGAATCTGAGACGTCCAAACAAAAGATTGCCAAATTGAAGAAGAATTTGAAACCAATCGTAATACCTGCACGAAGTAGAAGAGGTTATCAAATTATTGAAAGTGAGGAAGAATTTGCCAGGAGACTTGATGGAAGATCTCTGTTTTTTAGTACAGATGTGTCAATGTCAGGAAAGTATATCATTAGAACATATTTCCAGAGAGATCATATTGAAAAAGCATTCAGGTTTTTGAGAGGTGACGCCAGTTTATCTCCTGTCAAGTATCAATTACCAGGAAGAATAGAAGCCTATCTTTCGGTCGTCAATTTCATCTCTTATGAGTTGATTGCTGCGATTTTATGGAAAATTGAAAAATATAAAATTGGTATAAGTTGTGAAGAGTTAATTGAAGAGGCATCTAAGATATACGAAGTGGAATTTACATCAAAAGATTCAAAAATATATAGATGGACTCATATTTCAAAGGATGTTGAAAAGATGTTTAAGCCGTTCAAGATCGTGTCTATTTAAACATAAATTTTTATTGTAGTTGAAATAATTATTTATGTGTTGTGAAACCGAGTGCAATAGGCACAGGCTCAATAAAGGAGTTTTGCATAAGTAACATAATTAATTATTTCAAATAGAAAAAACAACTTGGATTTATAACAAAATTGCCTTGCAGGATGTGGGTTTTAGTATTTTTATTGCAAGTGTTGAAATGAGGTTCAAACATAGTTACTAAAAACGCCGATATACAGGTTTAAGGCGGCATCCGGGGTCTCGCTGTCCAGTGTGCCAAAGCCCTCGTCCAAAAACAATAATCTCAGCCTTGAGCGCCCGCTGCTTCGTTCTGAGAAGTGCCAGGGCCAGCCCCAGGCTAACCAGGAATGACCCGCCGCTAGATAAGGGTCCCCGACCGGGCGTTACTCTCCTGCGTTCCACAGGTCTATTACTACCATATCCTTCAGGTCAACAGCCCTTAATGCATACCTGTAAGTCCACCTTTAAGGGTGTTCTCACATGAAGTCCCACCTCACAAAACCACATCATTCATACAACCATCCCAACCTCGTGCATACACCAGCGATCTACGAAGCCACAGACCCCGGAATGGAATTGATACACATAGCAATATGCATTAAAGAGCAATCTCCTCTGACTGCTTTTTCTTTTCTTTCTTTTGTTTCGTGGCACATTTCTTACAGATATGAGCTGCGTGTTCTTTGCCAGAGAATTTCTCGTTTGGCAGGATCTGCCTGCATACCTTACAGAAATGTCCGCGATATCGTTTCTTCTTCGCCATGTTTACACTCCTTTAATAGATTCGAGAGCCCGTAATTCTAACATTCCATTATCAGATGTATATAGGAGGATTTTAGCTCGCTCTTGGCGCCTAAAAACTATCCCTATACAAACAGTACCGGGTATTTGTATACTTAAATAAAACGGTTTGTTGCTTTAAATCCTGTTTAATGGTTATTATATGTAAGTCCACTGCAAATTAATAACATATTACCCATTAATAGTGGTTTATAGCCCTTCTACGACTTAACAGGTTCCAATAATTCCATCAATTGCCCAAATTTTAGTTTAACCCTGAGTTCCGCTCATAGTTCCTGCAATATCGCTAGGTGGCAGGTTCTATCATTCCCTGCCCCCCTCCAACCGCATACCTGCTTTATATGTTCAGGTTCCACGAGAGATAAGAGTAAAGTACTAGATAAATAAAAACATATATATAATATAAAAACAATATATAAGATGTACAATGTTCACGTGTTTGTTATTATCCCGTGTTTCGGCAAGGCGGCGGGTTTTTGTGTTGGTTTTCCTGCCGCCGTTCTCCTATGTTTGATTTTTTGCGATTTCTGGCTCTGGTATGGTATGTCGTCGAACTGTCACTCACAGCTTTCTGTGGCTTTGATGTAAGGGGCAGGGTGTGGGACATACTTTTTTTCCTCCAATATCCTGGTTGTTTATCATTCTCTTTTATGCTTCAAGGCACGCCAGTAAACAACCCAGGATTTCGCTTATACTCAAGTCCCAGGCATCAACGGAGTTAGAGATCGGGCAGTAGCATGATTGTAGAAAAAAATGATTATTCAATGAGATATATTTTAGTAGGTAATATCTTATAAAAATAAAATGTCCACATCTTTAATCTTCTTAAAATCCTTATCCATTGTAGCCACTGTCAATTCATAATACTTGGCTGTGCTATATTGATAAGCATCATCAAAATCCAAATTTAGATTTCTCTTTGCATTTATTACTTCCATATACAATTTTATTGGTAATGAGGCGAGCTGAATATTTGGCATAACATCCTCAATGAATTTCTGAAAAATATCTTCTTTGGCATATTTAAACAGGATTACACCAATAGAGTGAAAAGAAAAATCAGTTATATTTAGAATTCCAATATTATTATTCAAAAACATCTTACAATGTTCCTTTTTATCCTGGCTCAAAAGGATTTCCAGAAATACATTTGTATCAACTAAAAATGTCATCTCCACCCCATAGATTTGTGTTGTAACTCAACAGAAGTAAAGTTCTCCCGTACCTCTAGTAAACCTCCTTCCCAATCAAACTCAAATTTCTTTTCGCTTCTCAGTTTACATTTATACTTTATTGATAAAAAATCTATATAATCTAATACTTCCCTTCTTAGATATTTGGGGAGTTTTTCCATCTTCACCTCAATTTCTTTTCCGTAGATATTCTTCACTTCCTTCTTATGAAAATATATTTTAAATGATTTAAGAATATCCCTTAATGCTTAATAAGATCGCATGCTGGGCAAATAGTATCCACTTCAAATCAGAAGGTAAAAATGATAGCCACAGAGAACACATAATATTACAGAGTAATTCCTATAAAGCAACCCACTGATACCTGGCAGCCGCCTGCATATAGTCTTTTCCAACCTACCCCTTCGCATGTATAGTTGATGTCCCGACCCCTGTCCTTTTCACATATATCCTCACAGGTATGCGCCGGGTAAGCTGGTCGATATGGCTGATCACACCAATGGTCCTGCTAGATAACCGCAGGCTTTCCAGTGCGTTTAAGGCGGCATCCAGGGTCTCGCTGTCCAGTGTGCCAAAGCCCTCGCCAAAAAAAATGATTCCAGCCTGGACCGACTGCTGCTCAGCTCTGAAGTGCCAGGGCCAGCGACAGTCTGACCCGCGAATGACTCGCCGCCGGATAAGGATTTCGGCCGGGCGTTGTCCGCCTGCGTTCCACAGGTCTATTACTACCGTATCCTTCAGGTCAACAGCCCTTAATACATACCTGGAGGTTATATCAGATAACCGCAGGCTTTCCAGTGCGTTTGGGGCATCATCCAGGGTTTCGCTGTCCAGTGTACCAAAGCCCTCGTCCAAAAACAATGAATCCAGCCTTGAGTGCCCGCTGCTTCGTTCTGAGAAATGCCAGGGCCGGCGAAAGGTCATATAATTTATTGGATGGTGGTTTCTATGATGTGTTTTTTAGACACTGATATGGGCATCAAAATTTCAGACGCTGGTTCAGTTTTATCATAATTTAAGATTAGTAAGATTCAAATCCCTAAAAAGTTTTAAATCAAATTGATATTCATCTGTGAACTGAAGCAATTTATTATAAAAGGGCTTATCATTCGTAATCAAAGTCGTGCCATAAAGGATAGATGTTATCGCTATGAGGTTATCAAAACCACCAGCCTTGATTTTTATTGCATAATCAAGAGCTCTTTCCTTTATATCCGAATCGAAAAGAACGATTTTGGCACAATCCTCGATCTCCAGTGCAGCATCTTTCCCATATTCCTCTTTTCCTGTCAGTAGTGAAATAACAGAGGCAACTTCCACTATAACAGCAAAAGGTAGAATCAAACAATGTTTTTCCCGTATCACATTTTCGTAGATTTTCCTGGCATTGATGTGCAGATTCTCCCACTCTTTCCGTTTCACTTCATTTTTGTGAATAGGCGGAACAAAAGCATACACCAGCACGTTACTGTCCAGAGTTATATACATCAGTATTCCTTTCGCTTAAGTGAAGAAATAAGTTCATCAGGCGTAATGTCTACCTCTGGGCATTTTGATACTCTATTTAACAATGCATGATATCGCTTAAGTTTTACTTCTGAGGGCACTTTTATCGCTCCAGAACATGACATTTTTTTTAAATCACCAACTTCTATGCCTAATTTCACAAGTTCTCTTCTTATTTCTTCTGACATAATAACCATTTTTTAGTTACTCAAACATTATAATCCTATCTTTTGATTGAAACTTACAAGGGTGAAATTATATTGTTATGAGCCTTTCCACATAGAATCATCTGCAATCACCGCTGTCATTCAGCACAGGACTGGATCCCGCCTGAGATACTCATGGTTTACATCCGTGATCTCAACTTCCACTCGCCCCACCCACACCCGGTCTATTCTACACTGTATATGCCGGGCCATGTGGTGGCTCATATCCGAATGAAGCATATATCTGATTCATCTAAAACACCGATCTCAATCCCTGACAATAAAGTTTTAGGGAAGGGGTTGCTTAGAAAATTTCTGCAAGACGCAGATATTACAGTGGAAGAATTCATAAAATTCATTTAAGGATTTTGTTCTCCTACCCCTTCACATGTACAGTTGATGTCCCGAACCCTGTTCTTTTCACATCTATCCTCACAGGTATGCGCCGGGTAAGATGGTAGATATGCCTTATCACAGCAATGGTCCTGCCAGATAACCGCAGGCTTTCCAGTGCGTTTAAGGCAGCATCCAGGGTCTCGCTGTCCAGTTTGCCAAAGCCCTCGTCCAGAAACAATGATTCCAGCCTTGAGCGCCCGCTGCTTCGTTCTGAGAAGTGCCAGGGCCAGCGACAGGCTCACCAGAAATGACTCGCCGCCGGATAAGGATTTCGGCCGGGCGTTGTTCGCCTGCGTTCCACAGGTCTATTATTACCATATCCTTCAGGTCAACAGCCCTTAATGCATACCTGTAAGTCCACCTTTAAGGGTGTTCTCACATGAAGTCCCACCTCACAAAACCACATCATTCATACAACCATCCCAACCTCGTGCATACACCAGCGATCTACGAAGCCACAGACCCCGGAATGGAATTGATACACATAGCAATATGCATTAAAGAGCAATCTCTTCTGACTGCTTTTTCTTTTCTTTCTTTTGTTTCGTGGCACATTTCTTACAGATATGAGCTGCGTGTCCTTTGCCAGAGAATTTCTCGTTTGGCAGGATCTGTTTGCATACCTTACAGAAATGTCCGCGATATCGTTTCTTCTTCGCCATCTTTACACTCCATTAATAGATTCGAGGGCATTCACGGGCGGGAGGTCGAGTCGTGAAATGTAGGTGAATGGATGTGGGGTGGGCGGGTGTGTTCATCAAATCCGATTTGAAGTTATGAAATAAGTAATGTGTTCATTTAATAATATTCATAAAGTTCAAATTTATCAGTCCAATTCTCTAAGACCTTAAATTTAATTAGAATCGAATATTATAATTTTTTTAGTTTGATCAAAAGTAATTATAAATTTATCAAAAACACTAGTTCTTCCTAACAATGGTGGAATATCTTCTTCTAATGCCCACGCAATGTCAATTGGAAACACGATGTCATTGATTTTTATTTCTACTTCTGTGATAACAACAGGTATGCTAGTTCCACCAACACCAGTAAGTTGTTTGATATCTTCTTTTTTAAGCTCTAAACCAAGTAATCTTCCAAATGAAAGTGGAATTATAGTTATATCTGCTCCGGAATCAATATAGAGACGCAATTTTATCCAGGTATTTTCCTTACTTTTAAATTTAACTGATGCAATAGGTCTAAAAATATTTTCAGTAATTGTTGATTTTTCCTTACGATAATTAAAAACAATCATCTAATTACCAAAATTAATGTATCACCTGTTGGTATTTTAGCTAATGATGGTTCACGTGTAGGATATTTTAATCTTGCTTCTTTATAAACAATTTCAGCATCAACACCATGTGCTATTACTTTTTGATCTAATGTGGCAACCCATTCTCCAGCATATTCACTCAGATCAGTTTTTACAAACCAATCATAATCATTTGTTGTCATATTATCACCATTTACCTATCATTCATTATGAATTATGGACTATTATGTCTTTTGATAAGCTTTGTATAATCTAAGATCATTTTACAAGTGTTAAATGCACTTGAATGTTAGCGATGTAACAAAGAAATTGTACGAGTAGAGAGAGCATTAGGCATGTAGTCCTAAATATCAATTAATAAAATTATAAGATATATTTGGCAAAATTTTATTCCATTCTTAGCAAAATCAGAATGCTTATAATATTATCCTATACCGGAGGGGAAACAGGGCACCCGCCTGCATATAGTTTTTTTTATCCAATCCACTCACATGCATAGTTGATGTCCCTACCCCTGTCCTTTTCACATCTATCTTCACAGGTATGCGCCGGGTAAGCGCTTCGATATGCCTTATCACAGCAATGGTCCTGCCAGATAACCGCAGGCTTTCCAGTGCGTTTAAGGC
>JAAXOC010000011.1 GCA_014237145.1 ANME-2 cluster archaeon | reverse complement strand
ATATGTTCTCCCAAATATTTTATCTCCCAGGACATTTATTCAACTATTACATCACATTGCACAAATATTGTTTTACCAGACTGCTTGATATATTCTACCCCTTCCTCACACTCGACTCCCCCGGCGGCAGCATCATAGCGATCCTGTCAGGCGAAGCAATTGACTTCACCAGCTGCCTGTCCCCCACCTCGTCCACCAGCGTCTTGTAAACCTTCTTAGCAATATCGTTCTGGCTGAACCCGCCCGGCTCCACCTCAACCACATACTGCGCCAGCCTACGCACAACCCCTGGCGGCCCGCCTACCAGCCTCACAGCACCCTTCAGCTGGATCCCAACCGCTGCACCCACCAGGGCAGTCATATAATTTCGCTTGCCCCTGATAATGAACGAACCCCTGGGCACGAACTCACCACTCTCAGGGGTCTTGGACACCTGCCCTGGCGTCACCCAGTAACAGTCACCATCAGCCCGGCCTGACTTCCACACACCCGAGTTGGAGACCACAAACATAGCAGCCTCATCAAGCGTGGTCTGCGGAACTTCCTTACCTTCCGTCTTGATAACAACCACAGGCGAGCCAGGCGCTTCAGTATGGAAAAAGACATCCCGCTTTTCCATATACTTCTTAACCACTTCCTCATTAGTGCCCGCATCCCTGCCCCCTATAACCAAAAAGCCATCTGAGGACTCGAACCACCTGAACTTATCATACCAGCGCGGTTTCACCTTGATCTTACCCTTCAACTGCCTGGTGCGCACAGGCTCCTGCTGTTTCCTTATCAGTTCCTCAGTCTGGAGTATGGCACGCCTGGCACCGGAACTTTTACCTGCCACCTTCTTTGCCTTATCATAATAAACCTGGGCATTCTGTGGCACTGTCAACTTGATATCCACATCCACATTCTTACCGTCCAGTTCCACTGAAAGTTTCCCTGAACCAGGATCAATAGATCTGATCATCTTTGCCTGCGGAATCTCTGCACCCTTCAGCCTGCTTCGTATCTCATCCCAGCCCATCCGCTGCCTTGCCTCGGTGATGATATTTAATATCTCCTCTACAGGCTGGTAATGGGCATACAGCAGTTCCCCCTTTTCTTTAAACCCGGCTGCCTGCTTTGTGAACTTCTCGATAGCTTGTTGCTGCTGTCTTAGCCTCCTCTCAAGCACACCTTCCTTTTTCTGCTCCACTGCCACTTTTTGAGCTGCAACCTTTATACCAGCACTGAAATATTCATCAATAGCCTGGTTAAAACTATTCAGCTTCCGGGTCTCAAAACCCTGGTAGCGCATAAGTCCGAATGGCAGCACATCAATGTTCTTACCGTCCTTTACCACCACCTGTGGCTCAAGTTTTCCAGCGGATATCGGTTCGAAAACCTTGCCAATCGCCGCATGCAGCCCCTCAAAATCCAACATATCCACAGCAGGTCTATTCTTGTCTACACCTGCCTGCAGGCACACTTCCTCTGCCAGCACGCCACCCATGTTTAACCTGGTGGCCAGCGTCCTTACAACATCGCTGTCCGATTTACTGAATATACCGGTAAGGTCGCCGGGCGATACATCAAGCGGACTCATCTGGAGTGGGGGCAGTTCATATATCTCGCCCCTGCGCAGCGACCGGTCCCTGAAACTGACAGGTTTCATAGGCTGCAGGATCCTGCCCTCATCATCGGTAAGAATAATATTGCCCCTTGCAAACAGTTCGGAGATCAATCTGGTAGTCACTCCGGCCCTTATAACTTCCAGTTCGATGATCCGGTCGAACTCATGCTGGGAAACACGCTTTATCCTGCCCCCTGTGATATGTTTGCGAAGCAGCATGGGAAACCCCTGTGGCAACTGTGGGGCCGGGCGCGGATACCGGGTGAGGTTCATCCTCTTGCCAGCTTGTATCACCAGGTTATGCCTGCCCTGCCCGTATATGGCCAGGGTGATCCTGATCTCATCATTATCTGTCTGGTATATCTTTCCTATCTTTGCATCAAGCAGGCAGGGTGTGGCACTATTGAACTCGGATACAATGGCAGCCACATCCACACTGGTCATTTCCTCTTTCATGGGGCAGACATTATAGACCATAGACCCATAATCTTTTGCAGGAATATAGAAACTGTTTTGATAACATATTCCAGATTAAGGGAGAATGACCAGTTTCCAGGATTTTGCAGAAACTTGCCAGCGTATCGAGAATATCCCAGGTTCCCTTGAAATGACGCAGGTTGTGGCGGAATTTTTTTCCAGCGTGGAAGATGACGAACTTGAGATAGTATCCAGGTTCATTATGGGCCTGGTGTTCCCTGTATGGAGTCCATTGCAGCTTGGTATCGGACCCAGCTTGCTGTATACTTCCCTGTCCAGGGCATCCGGTGTTCCTGTAAAGGGTATCATTAACCTGGTACGTGAGACAGGGGATGTGGGACTTGCAGCCAGGGAAGCACTGACAGGAGCCAAGAAGTCACAATCCACACTTGCTGCTTTCGGGGAAGAGGAATCGGTACTATCCATACTGGACGTTTTTACAAGATTTTTTGATATTGCCACTACATCTGGCAAAGGCTCCCAGTCCTCCAGGGCAAGGAACTTACAGTTCCTGTTCGGCCGGGCCACACCAATTGAGGCCGTATACCTGGCACGGCTGTCTATTGAGGAACTGAGGATCGGGGTGGGTGAAGGAATTGTCAGGGATTCCATTGCAAAAGCTTTCAATGTACCAAAAGATGCTGTGGAACGGGGCTATATGCTCACAAATGACCTTGGACTGGTTGTAAGGGAAGCAAAACTTAACGGAACACGCGGTCTGGCCGGCCTGGACATGGAACTGGGTCGCCCCATCAGGATGATGCTGGCCCAGATATCCCTGGGTATCGAACCTGCTGTTAATGAAATGGGCAAAGTTGCAGTTGAATGGAAATTCGACGGTGCCAGGGTGCAGATCCATAAGAACAAAGATAAGATCTCTATTTATTCACGGCGCCTGGAAGATGTAACAAACTCCCTGCCCGATATAGTGGAAATGGTAAGGGAAGGAATTTCAGCGGAATCAGCCCTTCTTGACGGGGAAGCTGTTGTGTTGGGTCCTGATGGTAAACCAGGAGCCTTCCAACAGATACTCAAACGGTTCAGGCGCAAGTATGATGTGGATGTGGTGAAGGAACAAATACCTCTACAATTGTATCTGTTCGATGTGTTATATTTCAATGGTGAGAGCCTGTTTGACAATACCCTGGTACAGCGAAGATCGCATCTGGTTGAATGTGTGAGCCCCTCTGATAAACTAAAGATTGCAGAGCAGGTCATCACTTCAGACGTAAAGGATATCAATGATATTTACCGTGAAGCTTTGGAAGCGGGTCATGAAGGTGTGATGCTGAAAAACCCGGAATCACTTTATTCTCCTGGCAAGCGCGGGAAGAACTGGCTTAAGATCAAGCCACTTATGGAGACACTGGATCTGGTGGTTATCGGCGGGGAATGGGGTGAAGGACGGCGCGCTAACTTTATAGGATCATTCCAGCTTGCATGTATTGAGCAGGAATCAGGTGATATTCTATCCATTGGAAGAGTGGGAACAGGTATTACTGACGATATGCTCGAAGACCTGACAGCACAGTTCAAGGAACTCATTGTAGTTGAGAATGGCAAGGAACTGGAATTCGTGCCACAAGTGGTGTTCGAAATCGCTTTTGAAGAAATCCAGAAAAGCCCGACTTACAATTCAGGTTATGCACTGCGGTTTCCCCGGCTTGTCAGGGTGAGGGATGATAAGAGTCCTGATGAAGCAGATACACTTGATAGAATAGAACAGCTGTATATTAACCAGAAAGGCAGACCTGACAACGCTTCATGATGTTGGTTACAGCCAATCTGTCTATACTGTGAACTCATTGACAATTTGTTCATCCTGTATAATCATTGACAATTTATTTATTCTGAAAACGGATATATATTATGTGCAATATTTAAGAGATTGTTCGTTTAATAACGAACCAAGAGTCGCAGGGTATACAGAGGTCTTTTTTTTACTATACTCCCACTCCCACCCCATAAGGCCTTTGTATATCTGTTCTCTTGCATAAAAAACGGGGGGCTTAGGTCCCCTAATTTTTATTTCTCTACCTTAATTCATTTCTATATAAAATCTTCAAATGTGGTCTGTCGCAGTTTGTTCTTGCCCAGGTTTGACAGCCTGACACCAAGAAGCCGTATCTTCCTGCCATCAAAGAACTCCCTGGCAAGCTCATGTGATACCTGTCTGATGGTATTTTGGTCTCTGGTATCATGATACAGTGTCCTGGCCCTGGTAAAAGTGGTAAAATCTGCCTGACGAACTTTCACAGATACTGTCCTGAATGAAAACCCCCTCTTTTGCAATGACTTGTGCACCAGCTCGGCTATGTTGTCCAGAGCCCCGTACAAAAGCGCAGTATCACCAGTATCCACATCAAAGGTGTGCTCCCTGCTTAGCGACCTGGTCACGCCCCGCTCTTCTACCTCACTATCATCCACTCCCTGCGCCAGTAAATGCATTCCAGTGCCCCACTTGCCGAACACATCCACCAGCTTGTTCCTGTCAAATCGTGCCAACTGCCCGATAGTCCGGATTCCCAGCCCATGCAGTATCTCCTCGTTCTTACGACCTATCCCTTGCAGTCTGCGTACTTCCAGTGGCTCCAGGAACCCGGCCACCTTGTCTGGTTCTACTACTGTCAGGCCGTCAGGCTTGTCCAGGTCCGAGGCTATTTTGGCAGCCGACCTGGTGGGGGCAATGCCGATAGAGCACGTAAGCCCCTCTTGTGCCTTTATTTGTACTTTGATCTCCTGTGCGATCTTTACAGCCCTTTCATGATCCCTGACTTTTTCACTGATGTCAAGATAGGCCTCATCCACGCTCACTTGCTGGAACCTGCCAGCTTCAGACCTGAGTATCTCCATGACCCTGCAGGAAACCTCCTTGTACAATTGCATATCCACTCTCAGGTATACGGCATCCTGACACAGCTTGTAAGCCTGGGAAATTGGCATTCCGGAATGTATCCTGAACTCCCGCGCTTCATATGAGCAGGTGCTTACCACACCTCTGCCGATCCCACCTTTTGGGTCAGAACCCACCACAACCGGACGCCCTTTAAGGGATGGGTCCCGGCGCTGTTCAACTGAGGCATAAAAACTGTCCATATCCACATGAAGGATGATGCGACTCATTAAATTGCTCCGTTTAGAGGTTTGTGCTGCGGGAAATAATTATACTGTAACCCATCATTTCAATACTGCAATACTGTTACCCCAGACTTAAATACTGTAACCCATCATTTAATAACTACGCTCGGAGGGATGTGCTATAAAGTTCAACTATAAATGGGAAGCAATATTTGCGCTGATACTATTAACAATATTTACACTGCCTACCTTGGCCAGGCTGGCCCTGGATTACCTGTGGTTCGATTCATTGGGATATGCAAGCGTTTTTCTTGTTAAATACAAGATGAGCATCCTGATGTTAGTGGTTTTCACGATCCTGGCAGCACTTATCCTGTTTTTGATACTCCAATCCGGGATTAAAACCCTCCTGAAAATTGGGGGGAGTATCACATCTCTGTGGGAACAGGAATTCTTCACCGGGCAGCCAAAAGAATACATTGAGATGGAAACGAAAGGTGACCTGGCCAAAGGGGTGAAGGCTGCAAAGATGCCTGCCATTATTTTGATAATCATGATCTCAGTGATACAGGGACTGGCAGCCTCAGGCTCATGGCTGAATGTCCTGATGTACCTGAACCGGACACCTTTTGGCACAGCCGACCCTATTTTCAATAATGATATAACCTTTTATGTGTTCGAACTGCCGTTCTACAAATTCCTGCTGAGCTATTTACTCACAGTCCTGCTCCTTGGGCTTCTTGTCCTGGCAGTCCTGTATGCAACATTTAACTGGAAACTGTTGATGAAAGCACCCTTGAACTTCAGGATTGTACTGGGGGGTTTTTTGACTGTCCTGGCCACCAGGACGTACCTGGGACGTTACAATATCCTGTACAGTGAAACAGGCGTAGTCTACGGTGCAGGATATATCGATGTGGCCATAAGGCAGTACATTCCTATTATACTCGCTGCGATCTTCATACTCTCGGCCCTGGTGATACTGGTGTCAGGATGGCTGGATAGCACATCTGTACCTTCGATCCCGAAGATACTGGCAGGCATGATCGCTGCCATGCTACTCATTTCAGTCCTTGGTGGAATTGCCACCGTGGTCATCCAGGAATACAAGGTCACGCCAAATGAACTGGAACTGGAAAGACCTTACATCATGAACAATATCGCTATGACCAATACCGCCTATGATCTTGACGAGGTCGAGGTCAGGCAATATCCCCTGACATACAACCTCACCGATGATGTCCTTGAGCACCCTTCCATCATCAATGCCAGATTGTGGGATTACCGCCCCCTCATGACCATATACCAGCAGAAACAGGCGATACGCACTTATTATGGCTTCAATGACGTGGATGTGGACAGGTATGATATCGACGGCACAAAGCAACAGGTATGGTTATCGGCAAGGGAGATATTCTATGACCAGCTGCACGGCAAGGCCGATACCTGGCTTAACAAACACGTACTCTACACCCACGGTATCGGGGTGGTCATGTCCCCTGTGAACCTTGTAGTGGACCAGGGACTGCCAGATATGTATATTGAGAACATCCCGCCAGTAAGTTATATTCCGTCGCTGGAAATAGAGCAGCCCAGGATATACTACGGTGAAAGGACAGACACATATATTTTTACAGGTACGGGCAGGGATGAGTTCGATTATCCCAGCGGCGATACCAATGTGGGCAACACATATGACGGGACAGGCGGGATCACTATGAGTGGACTGAACAAGCTCATCGCTACCATCGCACTGGGTGAACTTAAGATACTTACATCCTCTGATATTGATGAGGACAGCAGACTGCATATCGAACGTGATGTGCTGGACCGCACCGGCCTTATTGCCCCGTACTTGCTCCAGGATTCGGATGCTTATGCAATTGTGGGTGACGACGGGCATATCTACTGGATGGTCAATGCTCTTGTGACAACTGACAAGTATCCCTACTCAGAAAACCTGTGGATCGGCAACACCAGGGCTAACTATGTCCAGGATTCCACAAAGGCAGTCGTTGATGCATACAACGGGACCGTCACTTATTATATCATCGAAAATGACCCGTTGCTCACTGCTTATTCAAGCATATTCCCTGGTGTATTTAAGCCGATGGACTCAATGCCTGCTGACCTGAAACAGCATATCAGGTATTCTTCTGACCTGTTCCAGATACAATCCACCATCTATACCGATTATCATATGAAAGTGCCCGAGGTGTTCTACAACCGGGAGGACAGATGGCAGTTTGCAAAAGAGAAATATGCTAATTCATTGATACAGGTTGAGCCTTATAATGTACTGCTGGAAATGGACGATTCCACTGATTTCATAATGATGCTGCCTTTCACACCAGTCAACAAGGACAATATGATCGCCTGGATGGCAGTGAACCAGGACCCCCCACGATACGGCCAGAAGATACTGTATGAGTTCTCAAAGGATAAACTGATATACGGTCCGGCCCAGATCGAGGCGCTGATAGACCAGGATGAGGATATCTCAAAAGACCTGACTCTGTGGAGCCAGGGCGGTTCACAGGTTATCAGGGGTAACTTGCTGGTTATTCCAATAAAGGATTCCATACTCTATATCGAACCTCTTTACATCTCGGCAGAGTCTGCATCCAGCATCCCTGAACTGAAGAAGATACTGGTAGTGTACGAGAACAGGGTGGCTATGGAGGATTCGCTTGAAGAGGCACTTCTGAAAGTGATTGGTATAAATGTCACGTCAAGTGCTGCCCCAATTCCTGCTGGGATCGGGACTGTGGATATGACAATGACTGAATTGCTGGAGGATACTATCTCAAATTATGATGCAGCCCAGGAGTACCTTAAGTCAGGGGACCTTGAGAACTACGGTCGTAAGATGAAGATAGTGGACAGCCTTATGGAGAGGCTTGCACAGCTTGTAGAGGAAAGTACTGGTTAAAAGCGTTTCAGGTCAATGTACCCTGACAGGTTTACGGTCCCCAATGCCGCGATGGTCTCGCTGTTACGGTTCTTTATAGGTGAGACTATGACCGGCATGCCTTTATACGGCCCGCTTCCTGCGAAACCGTGGACGATCTTACCGATATTTAAGGCCTGTTCCAGGTATTCCCCTGTGTAGTTGTAGTCAACTACTTTGCTGTTCTCGACCCTGAGACCGTTATGGTTCTTGCTTCGCATGGTTATGGGAAGTCCCATGGTGCCATATATTGCCAAGGCTATGGGTTTAAGTTCTTCGGCTGTTGAATTTTCTGAGATAATAAGTCCGGCCATTTTGTTCACCTATGGTACACTATCAATCATGATATATAAGTTATTTGATGAATACTAGCTCAATATTTGAGTTTCCAGGCAAAATTATCAATGAATAAGCGCAAAGCACGCCAGAACGCAAAGTATTCATGAAATATGTATTGAAACCATGACTATAATTTCAACGCTGAGTCCCTTTATCATATGGGCATTATCGAAACGAATGACAGTACTCACCATCTACTGCACCCCCCGCTCAGTTCAAATGCGCGGTGGTTCAGGCAGGCGGTAGGCCAGCCCCCTCTTATTTTCAACAGGTTACAATCAGATTAAAAACTCCATACCATCCACACCCAGTGGCCATTCTTTGACAGCCTCTGCGTGGGGTGGGAACATGTGGCTGATATGGGTGAACACCACTTTTTTGGCACCAAGCCGTCTGGCAAGTTCGGCAGCTTGCTTGGCGTTCAAGTGTTTAACAAGGTTGATACCAGGGGGAACGATGGCATCTATTATCATCAGGTCTGCATCCCGTATGATATCCTGGCTGGCCTTGGGTATATCTTCGTTTGTATCCCCGGTAATTACTACTTTCCGAGCGCCCTGCCGGATCATAACACCCACCGATTCCTTTAATGGCGGGTGATTGACAGGGAACAATGTGAACTCAAGACCCGCTAATTCGAAGGGTTCCAGGGGCATTACCTCATTCCTCACAGGTTTCAGGAATCCCAGGTATTGCAGGATATACTCCAGGGTATCTTTCAGCCCATATACAGGGACATGGTTCTGGACACGGTGGAAATCACCAAAACCCGCATAATGGTCATAGTGGGCATGGGTCCAGATAACGGCATCAACATGATCCAGTCCGTGGGATATCATCTGATATCTCAGGTCCGGGCTGGTATCTACCAGCACTTTCCCCTCCGGTCCCTCCACTAATACCGAGAACCTGAGTCTCTGGCTGGGACCGCCATTAAGTGCGTCCTGGCAGGTGGGGCAATGACATCCGATCTTAGGTGTACCGATAGCATCCCCTGTGCCCAGCAGTATGACTTTCATAATTCTTCTTCAGCTATGTATTTCAATGAAGTCCTCTTGTTGAACTCGCCTACTGCCCGGATCAGGTCGTCTTGGTTCAATGCCATACGGTCGGTCATCAGGGCATTTAAGACACTTTCCCTAATTACCAATTTCAGATCAGAACCTGAATAACCTTTAGTTATTGCTGCGATCTCTTCAGTATCGAACTCCCCCTCGATCTCACTTATGATAATATCCAGGATATCCTGGCGCATCTCCTTATCTGGCAAGGGGAAATCTAAAATATCATCAAACCTTCTCCATGCGGCACTGTCCAGGAGCTGTGGATGGTTAGTTGCACCGATCAGCAGGACCCCGTGCTTTACCAGGCTGATCTCGTCAATGGCCTTGAGCAGGGAGTTCACGGCCCGTTTCAAGGCTGCGTTTTCATCAGATGAGCGGGTCTTGGCCATGAAATCGAACTCATCAATGAACAGGATACACGGACTCATCCTTTTTGCCAGGTCGAACACCCGGTCGATGTTCTTGGCAGTCTCACCCAGGTACTGGTCTGTGATCATAGATAGCCTGACCTCTAAAAATGGCAGTTTCAATTTGGCTGACATGGCCCTGGCAGTGGAGGTCTTGCCAGTGCCTGGTGGGCCCACGAATAATAGTTTTCCTACTTCTACAAGACCTATCCTTTTCAGGTAGTCCTTGAACTGTATAGCCTTGACCATCTTTTCCATTTCGTCCTTCTGGTCCTGGTTAAGTACAAGCTTATCAAGGGTCTGGTCAATCTCCTCTGGCACAGTTATATGTACCAGTTTAAGCAGGTTTTCAGTATCCTTTTCAGTGCTGATATGCGCTATAAGTGAATCAACCCACTGCCGGCTGGCCTCTTTTGGCTCATTTTGTCCGATTGCTGCTTCATAACTTACATCAAGGGAATCATAATTTTCATAAAAATGTGCAAGCACCGGATTGTTCTTGATATATTCCACTCCATGCTCCTGTTTTGCAAGCCACTTGGCAGCGATGTCAAAGACGGTAGGTCTTATTTTCTGCCCAAACTCTTCATATTCCATAAAAGGTAAGGAACTTGCAATCTCCTGGGGGTCATGAATATCAAGAAGTTCTTCCATATCCCTGGCAGTGACATTCATAGGCCTTAGTACCGTTTTTTCTTTCATGTCCCAGTAGTGTTTCCTGAGTTCAGAGGGAAGGTCGTCTGCTATCAAATCCTTGGTCCTGTTATATATCTCAGCTGTCAGGACCAGGGCGGTCGTTTCCAATTTTATATCATGCATCGAGCATCAAATCCAAATTATAAAGTAAAAACTCTATAAGGGTTGTATTGAATGAAATAATTTTCGAACAATTCCCGGATGATTTAAGAAAAAAAAAGAAAAAAGGACAACTATAAAGTAGAACCTTTTTCCAGTAAATAACTAAAATATTGTTCCTGTAAAATGGCAATAATATATAAATACAGAATAAATGTTATATATAAACTTACAATAAATATTTATTAATTGGTTATCTACTTTACAGGTTTACCTCACTTTGCGCCTTTTCTGCAAGCTGGTTCATTCGTGCAGACGTCCTTCCAGTACCTGAAAATTCGTCATCTGAAATCACACTTGCAATTTCGCTACCCAAAACAAAAATGGCATGTTTATGCTCAGCTTTACTCCTATGAACATGAACCGGACTTATACCCAAGTTATCATAAATACTAAAACCATTGTCCGATCCATTTTCTTCAAAGTACTTTTTCATCTGCGTCATTAGAGTGTGAAGCTGGATTAGTTCCTCTTTGTGCATTTATTCCCATCCTCCAATGTAATTGATAGTTGATGTGGTCTACGCGTATCTTCCACATTCTTTTCAATCCTTGTACTGACCAGTACAAAAAGGGTTTTGTAGGAATGTGACTTCCTATCAATCCACCTTAAAGTTTTCTAATTAATTTTCACGATTAATTTGAAAAATCACCAAAACGCAAGATTAAAACATATTGTTTGCTATTAGCTTCAATTGATGCCATATGCAGTATATGACCGGGATGCATTTGTAACACGCACTGGTCTGGGTCCTGATATGAAAGTGTTAAACATAGGCCCGGACCATATTACGGCAAGCCAGGTTGCAAAAAGTGTGGAATCAGTCGTAGCTGCTGCTGTTCCAGATGCCGGGCAGGCCCGGGGCATACGCAGCATATCCAATAAAGTGGCCCCCGTCGTCACAAACTACAACCATCAGCCCTTCAAGGGCAATTGCTTTGATATTATCTTCTCATACCATGCCGTGAACTACATCCAGCCAGGCGAAGTCCCCGGACTACTTAAAGAGGCAAATCGCATATTGAAAGAGAACGGCAGGTTTGCATCAATGGTCTGGTCGCTGAAACCCACCAATAAGGCCCAGTCATCACATTTGATACTGCTTGGGATTCTTGAGAAGCTGGGTATGTTATATTTACACCAATTTGATGAGATATCCAGGTGGCTGGAAGGAGCAGGGTTTGAAGAGATAACTATGGAGCTGGTGAGCCGGAATATACCAGTTCCGGATAACTGGGTACGTACACATTTGAAATGGCTCAAACGCGGTACGGACAACTATTCAGGAAAAAAAGTAACTGCCTCCCCGGATATTGATAAAGCAATTGAGGATTATAAAACACATGTGAAGGAACACGGTGAGGAATTACTGCCCTCTATACAGTTTACGGCCCGTCGAAGTGCAGTGCTCTCAGGAATTGACATTCTATAATGTAAATGCCCATGTGTCATCGGTTAAGAGTAATATTGTAATGGAACACAGATTGAGCGGATGACACGGATGTGCACGGATAATAAATAAATCTGTGAAAATCCGTCAAATCCGTGTCATCCGTGTTCGATTTAAATTAAATTTGAGAATCGTATGAAATCATTGGTCTTTTGGAAAATAATACATACCGACTCTGTCAAACTCCTTAACCGATGACCAATGGGTAAGTGCCACACTATGTAAATGCCTTATAATGTAAGTGCCCTATAATGTAAATGCAAAAATTGAAGTATGAAACCCACAAATAGGTAGCTTACAAAATAAAACGAGGATTTGATTTTGTTTCCAACTAAGAAAGTACAATCTTTAATAGGTCAGAAAATCCAGGTTGAAATGAAAGGGGGCAAGCACATCCTGGAAGGCACTTTAGAAAGCGCCGATGAATATCTAAATATGCACTTAACAAGTACGGTTGAGATCGTTAACGGTGAAAGATCTACTTCCCTGGGATCTGTGGTATTGCGGGGTAACAATATTATTATCATCAATCCGATTGAGAATTAGGGTTTTTGGTCAATGTTGAACATAAAAAGGTGGTGTGCTGTACTTTCATGTCAGAAGAAGAAATGATCGAACTGATAAAATCCAACAGGGAAGGCATCCTGCAGAGTGATGTCAGGAAAAGCCTTGGGATAGACAGCAAGAAGTGTTCAAGGCTTGTTAGTAAACTGATGAAAAAACACCTGATACGCAGGGAGCCTGAACTGGCCAAGGGCAGGAACACTTTCAGGTTGTATCCCCTAACATTTTCCGGTCCCGGTGAAAAACATACTAAACTTCTTGCTAAGGGTAAGTTCAGCCCCTGTACTGGTTGTAACCTGGATTGTGTCCCTGAAACCTGCTACCCGCTGAACGAGTGGATATATGCCGTTATTGAAGAAGAATCTTAAAGGCTGTATCCACGGCAAGCTCTGGGCTCTTTGCAGTCACTACACCTTCAATATCCCATCCGCCTGCAAGTGACACTACGGTTTTTCCCATTTTCAGGCCCAGGGCGATCTCGCACAGGGTACCGTATTGTCCTGCCACTGCTACCAGGATGTCTGATGAGCTGACTACGATGGCGTTCCTGGCATGGCCCATGTTTGTTACTATTACTATGTCCACGTAAGGGTTGGCATCTTCTTTGCGGGATGTGGGCACTATCCCAACTGTTGTCCCGCCCGCATCCTTTGAGCCCTGGCAGGCAGCTTCCATGACGCCGCCCAGGCCCCCGCATACCAGTACCGCACCCCGCCTGGCGATCTCCTGGCCGACTATGTATGCGGCTTGTGCTTCCTCCGGGGTGCATGTGCCTGCCCCGATGACGCCTACCTGGAATTTTCTTTCTTGTTTCATGATATGTTATATCCTGCGCTGGGGTGATGAAATTATCGTTCATTAGGGGGGGGAATTGTTTGATCTCTATCATAATTCAGGCGCAATTGAATTACTCAAATGGATAACAAAGTACTATCTCATATGGAACAGTGCCGCCCAAGTTTATGAAGAAATATAATAAAGAGATTGTCGGAAAAGTACCTAAAAAGCGCCTAAATTGAAACTTCCAGAAATATTGTTAAAACTAAATCACTATGCTGCGCCCGGTCAAGTTTAGACAGTAAAGCTAAAATATTCGAAAATTAGGCTTTTCCGACAATCTCAATAAAATCGATTTAAGACTATCTAGAAAAATTATATATATTAATACATAAATTACTAAATAAATATAATAATGAAACGAGGTATTAGAATGACATGGCTTTTATCACATAGATATTTTCGTTATGATAATCAAAATGAACTAAAAACCATAAATAAGTCACGTGCGCCAGCCCAACGTCCCTGCTGGAAGCAGGGAACATGACTATGATGATGCATGAAAATAAGGTATGAATTATGAATATAAAAAATATTGTTATAATTTTATTTATAATTTCGATTTCGTGTATAGGGTGTGTGGAGTATAATGAATCCAAGACCATTCAATCAACTCCACCCGAATCTTATGAAGCACCAACAAGTACACCAACAGCAAGACCCACTTTAACCGAAACACAGACAAAAATTATAACAATTGAAGAAATTTTAGATGATTATCGTCAAAACCATGTCTACATGAGCGATAACATATTTGACTGTGATAACATGGCACAAGATGTTTGGAACATCTTCAAAGCAAAAGGAATTAATTCAAAACTTGTACTTGGAAACGTAGACCATTTTGGACCATTGACACTGGATGATTGTAATCACGTATGGTTATTGGTAGAAGTTTTACCAAATGAATGGTTAGCCGTTGAAACAACAGGTGGTTTTGTTGTTTATAAAGAAGATAATGACAAATATTATGAAGGATATTATTTTAGTAATCCTAAAAATTACAGAGAATTTGTAGATTTATATGAAGATTATACTTATCAATATGCTGATTATAAAAATGAATGGGAATACTATAATCAATTGGTTAAGATATATAACAACGCCAATTACTATGAACAAATTCAATTAAAAGGTGCATTGGATGTTACTAAAAATAATCTTGAAATAAAGGAAAGACGATTTTCAGAAACATTAATAAAAATTGAAACTATTTTAGAATATGGGTAAATATAGTGTTTAGATGTTATTCTCAATGATGCATAGGTGCTAGCTCTGAGCCCCAACCGCGCCACCCCCGAATAGAATTCGTGGGCATCCTTTGCGGTTGGACTTACTTTTTATTTCGTGCATCCTTTACGTGGGAATCGGGTTTTTAATTAGTAAAATATTTAAGGCACTCCCATTATAAATAAAAAGGTGATTCAAGCTGAACTGCATGGTAAATTATCCGAGATTAAAAATAGTGAGGATGTCTTAACCTCAAATATTTTCGGCTTACTAAAATATCTTCCAAATGATATTTTACTAAACATATTAGATCATGCTAAAACACTTTCTGGAAAAAAAATTGAATTTGACTTGAAGAGTTATATTCCTGAATTTATATTTTGGGAGAATATTAAGGGTTATGGTGAACCAGATTTAATAATCAAATTTCGTAATAAAGTGGGTCATGAATTGATTCTTTGTATAGAAATTAAATATTATAGCTCTAAAAGTGGTGATGGGGATAATGATCAACTAAAAAGGTACTTTGAAGCTTTATCTATCTCATCAAAAGAAAAATCTAGCTTTTTAGGTGTTGTATATTTAACTAAATACCCTTCAAGGAAAGAATTGGAAGATTCATTATATTATATAAAGCAGAAAGAACTTGACGACTCTGAAGAAAAATTATTTCAATTAAGATGGTTTGAAATAACGAAATCTCTTGAAAATTACAATGGGGTTCTGAACAGACATGAGGATTTGATAGTTAAAGATTTAATTGAATATTTGAAATATAAAAATTTTGTTGAATTTACTAATTTTACTTTTCAATCAAAAGATTTTAATTTTTCTCCAGACCACTTTTATTTTATTGATTATAAGGAGTTCAAGGGCTTCTCGTTTTTAAAGCAGGATTTTAATATTGGAGTAAATGAAACAATCATATATGGGAGTTAATATAAATGAGTGATAAAGAAAATAATCTTATAAATGCTTTCCAATACATTAAGACGTTTTATCGGGAAGTAGCACAGATGTTAGAAGATATTCAAGAATTGATGGATAAAGAAGATTGGATATTTATGGGCAGTGCATTGACAGATGGCTTAAGTAAATCACTTGATAGTCCTGATTATTGGTTAACATATTATCTATATCGGAATTTCACAAATGATGAGGAGGATAATTACAAGAAAGGAATCTTAGTTTTCTTTGATGTGGAAAACAATGAGTTTCCTATAAGCTTTGTATA
This sequence comes from ANME-2 cluster archaeon, assembly GCA_014237145.1. Lineage (NCBI taxonomy): Archaea > Methanobacteriati > Methanobacteriota > Methanomicrobia > Methanosarcinales > ANME-2 cluster archaeon. The sequence goes on along the minus strand of JAAXOC010000011.1, from coordinate 18,683 downwards.
TGGTAATGTAAATATTTCTGACCAGCCGTATGATAGATGGGATCTATATAGACTTTGGGAGGGCAATACAGATAAATTAAAATCCCTGACTGGCGAAATAATCCCCGTAAAAACAGAATATAAAGGTAAAATAATTGATGGAAAATTGATTGCTATTCCTTTAACAATGATTAGTACGAAAGAATGTCTTAAAGAGAAAGTTGTTGATAAATTATTGAATTTAGAATAAAATACTTGCGTTCCCATTTAGATTGGGGAGCATAAATCTCCCACCCTGCAGTCACCAGTATACCCCGGACAAGATGTAACGTGGCCTGTATAGCGATTTTCAAGATTATTGAAGCTGTCCAACAATTTAAAATCGGACGAAAAGAAAGTGTAAATAAGGGTTTAAATTCAAAAAGAAGAGATAATTTTGAGGTTAAACACAATTGTGGAGCTGCTCCCATACTATATAAAAATCATTAATGTGCAATATTGCTGTAATACATACACTCATCCTTTGAAAAAATAGGTATCTCGCAATTTCCGTCCTCAATACCATCCAGTCCCCTCACAACCACTGCAGGGATCCCCTCACCAGCCTCACCCATGATAAGCTGCGCCGCAGATACCAGGTTGTCAGCCGTGGCCTTGCTGGTAATAGTAAGTTCCTTCCCGAACAGGTCCTTTGACCCCCGTGCATCCTCCACAGGACGCAGGCCCGAACAACCCAGTGCTATCCCCACACACCCGAGCCGCATAGGCTGCGTACGGCTGTCACCAACAACGACACCCAGGCGGCAGCTAAAGGCTGCTTCAAGCTGTTTTTTGATACGCTTGGCACTTGATGCCGGGTCCTCAGGCAGTAGCACCACACAGTCAGGCGGTGCGTTTGAACCATCTATTCCGGCATTAGGCGACAGGTTACCCTTGGTAATGGTAAGTACTGCGCCAGGTACGCCTCCGATGACCTCATCGCACTCCCCAAGTATCAACTCCATCTCCCTGGGGTCAACAGCATACTTTAATCCCAGTTCACTGGCTTTTTTCCCTACCTCAACATCATTCAGGTCAACCAGCCTGCCTTCGGCAGTGGCCACAGCCGATTCGGCCAGCACCACAATATCGTCGTCCATGATGGTCATACCGCTTTCCCTGATAGAGCTTATGAGCACGCTGCCCATATCATCACCCGGCCCGATCAGCGGCGTCTTTATTCCGAATAATTCAAGTTTATCTGGCATGACAATCCATTTTAGTTACTATTATTCCTATTATTCCTATTATTCCCATCAAGAAAATCATGCATAATTGTAAGGGCGCAGAAATCCCCGCACATAGTACACGGTCCCTTTTCAGGACACATGCCTGATGCCTTTTCAGGCTCGATCGCATACTGCATCTGTCCGTCCCAGTCCATGACCGCCCTATGTTTTGCCAGTTCCCTGTCCTGTAGTCTGGCATCGAACTTGATGGAATCACCAATATGTGCGGCAATGCGAAATGCCACCAACCCTTCCTTCACATCATCCACCGTAGGCAGCCTCAGATGTTCAGAGGGTGTGATATAGCACAGGTAATCCGCACCCGCACCCGCAGCCATGGATGCACCCACTGCCCCTGCAATGTGGTCATAGCCAACAGCTACATCAGTAGGCAGCGGTCCGGCCACGAACAACGGGAAATCCCCTGCATCTTTGTGGTATCTGACGTATCCGGCCACCTCTGATGCACGCACATGCCCACCCATACCTTCCACAATTACCTGGACCCCGGCCTGGTTTGCCTGCCTGGCCAGTCTCATGTTTGTCATCATCTCCTGTTGCTGTGGAGAATCGGGTGTATCATTGATGCAGCCGCTGCGCATGGTATTGCCCAGGGATAGTATCACATCATTCTCCTTTAAAGTTTCCAGGATATGATCAAAATTATCTATGAAAGGATTGTCGCATTCATTGGTAAGCATGTATATGCTGGTAAAAGAGCCGCCCTTCGATACCATGCCCATAATGCGGGGATGACCTTTTAATTTCTCAATACAGTTACGCTCAATACAGTGCAGGACCATAGAGCTGACACCTTCATCGACATGCTGCTGGATATTATTTAGCAGGTGGTCTTCAGTCATAGAGTAGATACCCTGCCGGGCCACTGACTGGTATATGGGTACTGTGGTTATAGGCAGGGTGGTATGCCTGTAGATGGAACGCCTGATTGCGGGTATGTTCCCGCCCATTGACAGGTCGGTCAGGGTATCAGCTTTGTATCTTTCTGCCACCATGGCCTTTTCAAGTTCTTCTTTCGGGTCGATCATTGCACTGGAATTTCCGATGTTCACATTTACCTTGGTGGTGGCCCCCTTGCCTATTGCTACTGAGACCAGGCCCCGGGTCATTATTACCAGACTGCCTTCTGCCAGCCGACCCCGGATCACTTTAGGGTCAATACCTTCACAGGACGACACATCTTTCATCTGTCTGGTAATAACGCCATTTTTTGCCAGTTCTACTTGTGTTTTGCCTTTTTCCATTAGTCTCACTTACAATTGTCTCATTTAGGGCTTACTTGAAAATAAATTAGATAAAACGACAGGTTATTAGTTATATTTGAATAAAGAAAGTTCAGATAGTCATTTTGTTAATTTAACTTTTCATTTTAGATAGGTTTTTTCATAATTTTATTAATTTTAGACCCTTTTAAGTTTTCGGACTCTACTACTCTCTTATACTTATTAGTTTCATTATAACAATCCCACACTCAATAATGACGGTGTTTAACTTGGAGGATGGTGGGGGTATGAGTGGATGAGTGTTAAGGGATTAACTGTATTAAAGGGAACAAAAATAATTTCATGTTTTACACGTTCTCTGATCCTACTATTAAACAGGATTCAAAGCGACAAATCGTTTAATTTAATTATAGGAAGACCTCGCACTATTAGTACGGGGATAGTTATTGTGCATCGATATTATTATTGAAATTTAACGTAATTTATTCTTTTATATGATGAGGTACGTTTAAAAGTATTTATCAAAAATAATATCCAGAAGAATATATATCATATATATTCAATAATCTCAACAGAAAAAATTATCTGATCATGTCAATTAACTTGCTTCTATTAAAAAATCTGCTTGATATTAATGAGCAGATTAAAATACGTTCATTAAAAGATCCCCTAATTGAATATACAGGCAGTAAAGAGTATCCTATTAAAGTGCTTCATCTTGAGAAGCTTATTGAATATGCACCAAAAAAAAGAACTGTCATCGAAATATCAGCTTATTATTTAAAAAATATAATTATATTACAAGCGTTCCCAGATGCAAATCATAGAACTGCAATAACAGCTACTGAAAGATTCTTAGAAAAGAACGGATACAATTTCGATTATGAAGCAGTCGAAGCTTATAATTTCCGAAAAGAGCTTTATAATAAAAGATTACATTCATACGGAACTTATGAAGAAAGACCTATAAGTGTTCTAAAAGAAGGCGATAACGAAGTATTTTCACTATGTTTAGAATTTATTAAAGCGCATATCAAAATGAACTAGCTCAACTCTACCAACACTTCATATCTTTTATCAAGGATACGATTTATAGCTTTGAGTTCTGAATCTATCTCAGTGACCTCAGATTTTACCACTATAGGTTTAGAGTGTTTCTTTGGAGTGCGCTGTTTTTTCATAATTAATCTAAAATTGATTTGCATCTTATATATAATAACTGATGTCATTTTTCGTAGGATGGCGCGGCTCATAAGGGAATCTGAGAGACAAAACTACAAGGCGCTTTACATCTTTACATTTTCAAGAGGGAAACCGGCTGCCAATCGAGATATTTTAGATATGTGCAGGCTTGATGCCTCGCAATTCCATTCCGGGGTCGTTGACTGGCGTGCCTTGAAGCATAAAAGAGAATGACAAACAACCAGGACATTGGAGAAAAAAGAAGTATGTCAACACAAGGGTTAAAAATCCCGCCATACGGGTCTGCTCCCGGATGAAGAGAACGGGAAGTGCAGCATCGTGAGGTTCTGTTCGGAGTTCCCTAGTATCGGCAACCACAGCCCTTAGCGCAAGCGAACGCGAGGGTGAGGCCGTAAGGCCTCTTCTTTACTCTAGCAACCAATTGCAGAAACAACAGCAGATTCCCGCTCTTTTGGCTTCAGGAGGCACAGAAGTGTACCGTTCTAAGATGAGGAAGAGCGAGTAATCGCTCTTCCTTATTCAGTGTCCTTAGCGGTGCAGTATTCCATTTTCTTAAAAACAGAAGTTCAATCCAGGCCGCACATTTCAAGCAGCCGCCTGGTGTTACCATGTCCGCCGATCGGCATGATATGTATCCCCTGGCAATTGGTCCTGATATCAGCTATAGTCTTTGCCGCGATTCGAATTCCTTCTAATGCAGGATCTTCCGCTGCTTCCATTCTACTGATTGCTTCATCTGGTATATTTACACCTGGTATCATCTCGTTCATGAACCTGGCACTTTGTACGGACCGTAAAGGTATGATACCGGCAATTACCGGTATTCCTGTATGTCTGGCAGCATCTGCGAACTCATTGAACACCGACGCATCGAATACTGCCTGGGTCTGGATGAACCTTACTTTGGCCGATACCTTCTTGTTAAGCTTGAGCAATTGCGGCCCAAGCGGCCTGGCACCCGGATTTGCCACTGCACCGGTATACAGGGATGTGGGACTGTCAATGGGCTTGTCCTGGAAATCGAACCCTTTGTTCATTTTTTCAATAAGCTGTAACAACTGCACAGAATCCAGGTCAAACACAGGTTTTGTTGAAGGCTGGTCACCCATGGTCGGGTAATCACCTGACATGGCCAGTATATTGTGTACCCCAAGCGCATGGGCCGCCAGCAGGTCGGACTGGAGTGCCAGCCTGTTACGGTCCCGGCACGTCATGTGCATTATGGTCTCAAAACCCAGCTCCCCAAGTTTGTGGCAGAGCACTATTGGTGACATGCGCATCATTGATCGCTGGTTATCTGTGACATTCACGGCATCCACCAGTCCCTGCAGTAGTCCGGCCCCGGCCAGGGCACCTGAAATGTCAGTACCTTTGGGCGGACTTACCTCGGCAGTAACTATGAATTTCCCTGATTCCAGTACATCAGCAAATCCCATCTTACAGCCTCCTGTCATGGTTCACGGGCGGTCTTATGCCATCCATTAACTGCAGCAGATCCCTGCTTTCCAGTATCTCGTATATCTTCGCCCAGATGCATTCACGCTCCCCTACCTCGCAGTCTCCATCAATAGAGCCGCCGCAGGGTCCGTTCACCTGGGATTTCGGGCAGCCCGATTTGGGGCACAATCCGGCATATAACCCCACATTACAATCCCCACACATAGCGCAAAAATTCTCTAAAGTCTCATCCTTTAATGAACTTCCAAGGGATGTAGTATCCAGTCCGGAGAGTACGGGTTTGCCAGAGATACGCCCCAGTAGTGATACACCTGCACCGCAGCTCATTACCACCAGTATGCCAGCCTTATCCAATGCCGGATTTTCCTCGACAAAGCTGTCCCAGGACTTGGTGCTGCAAGCATGTTTTACAATTTTGCCGTCCAGCACATCCAGGCCGCTGCGTTGCAATTGTGCTGCCATCATGCTGACCTGCGCTTCACCCCCGGTCTGTATCTTGCGGGCGCATATACCGCAGCCAACCACGCAGATACTTAGATCAGGAAACATCTCCACCATACTGAGTATTTCTTCAATGGGTTTTGGTCGTGTTATAATCATATTATTTACCCCATTTATCCGTACCTATAAATGATGTCCTTGAACCGCTGCAGGGCGGTTTGGACCAGTCCGGCTATCACAGGCAGGTCCCTGGCCTGGCATTCCAATTTTGCAGATAAGAGTTTCAACTGAAGTTCAGTCCCCATAAGGATAAGGTCAACACTATCTGTTTCATGTGATACGGCATCTCTTGGCAGGGCAGCATCGCACCCACGGGAGAGGGCTTCCTGCTTGATTATCAGGGCTTCCGTAGTAGTGACATTGTTAATTTTAAGCACCCTGTACACAGTCTTATCCTTCATCACTCTGCCGCCTGTACCTGTGGTGCCGATCCTGTTAAAATATCCTGGTGCATCCGTTGCACTGATAATATCCAGTACTTCAATGGAGTGATCTGGTTTTCCGGCTGTGATATTGCGTCCCTTTATAGCCTCTGCCACCCGGATGGCATCAACAGTACCTGCCACATCATGGGTCCTGATAATATGTGCACCCTTATATACAGTAATAGCAGTGGCTGCAATGGAACCCATAAGTCTATCAGCGGGCGGCTTATCCAGCACCTCGCCTATGAACGACTTTCTTGAGATGGCTGCCAGCACAGGTTTGCCAAATACCTTCAGGCGTTCCATCTGGTCAATTGTCTCGAAATCATACATCGGTACTTTTTCCGGCACCCATTTCCCTAAAGCCGGGTCGATGATGATCTGCTCAGGTGCTATACCTGCATTTTCAGCTTTTTTGATTATCTTATCCAGTGAGTGCATCACAGCATCCATACCTATCACGTCACCGGGCACTCTCTCTGAAGCCATGACCACAACAGGACAGCCATATTCATGGACAACCTCTGCCATACCAGGATCGGCGGTCAGGCCGCTCACATCATTAATAATACGTGCTCCCATCTCAAGTGCATCGCGGGCCAGGTCAGCGTACTGGGTATCCACTGAAATGGGCACGTCCACGTTACCAGTGAGCTGTTCCAGTGCCGGGATAAGCCGTTTGCGTTCCTCTTCTTTTGTGATCTTATCAGCCAGGGGCCAGGTGGAGCGCGCACCCACATCAATGAAGTCGGCACCTTCTGCCACCATCTGCTCTGCTGCCGGAACCACATTTCCTGGTTCGGTCACTGATCCTTTGTAAAAGGATTCACGACTCAGGTTTATTGCGCCCATGATGCGCACCGGATGTGCATCTCCCACTGCAATACCAGCAATTTCGGTGTCAACTACCATACAACTACCTTGATTATTATACTAAAGCGTGTCTGTTTTTTGTAACTTTCTGCCACAGAGAACACAGAGGCTCACAGAGATGCCCTTTCCACAGCCTTAAATCCTCCCTCTGTGTTCTCTGTGGCTGTCATCTATAGTTCCAAATTATTCATGCGGAGTAGTATATTTACTTATCCTGATATCCGGTGGGCAGATTCCAGTGTATGTTGCAGCAGGATAGAAATTGTCATGGGACCCACACCACCAGGGACCGGAGTGATCAGTGATACCTCTGGCAGCACAGCCTCGAAATCCACATCTCCCACTACTTTGCCGTCCTTCTGGCTTATACCCACATCAAACACTACTGCCCCCTTTTTCACCATATCAGCCTTGATAAGATGGGCTACCCCGGTGGCAGAGACCAGGATATCTGCCTGCGTAGTGTACCTTTTCAGGTCATCGGTATACACGTGGCAGACCGATACCGTGGCATTGCGATTTAATAGCATGGCTGCCATAGGTTTTCCTACAACATTACTATGCCCGACAATGACCGCATTTTTGCCTTCCACTTCAACCCCGTATTCTTCCATGGCACGGATGATACCTTTTGGGGTGCATGGGACCAAGCCTTCGTTGCCTATAAGCAACTGTCCCATGTTCACCGGATTGAAACCATCTGCATCCTTTTCAGGTGCAATAGCCTCCATGGCTGCCTGTGCATCCAGGTGGGGCGGCAGTGGGAGCTGGACCAGTATGGCATGGATATCATCCCTATTATTCAGGGAGTGTATCAATGCTGTCAATTCTTCCTGGCCGGCATCGGCGGGCAGGGTATGGTCTTCTGCATGTACACCCGCCCTTTCACATGCCTTATGCTTTAACCTCACATACATTTTTGAGCCCTCATCGTCGCCCACCAGTATGGTGGCCAGGCACGGAGTGATGCCTTTTGAGCTTTTTAGTTCTGCTACTCTTAAAGCAACCTCCTGCTCTATTTTCTTTGCCAGGACACGTCCGTCTATTAGCTTATTACCGGATTCCATTCTTACCTCATACCACCATATACCTCATGTATAGATGGGAAATTGCCTGCACAACTTCTTCATATTCTGCTTTACTGTAGTGAATGTGTTCTCATCATCTATATGTTTCAACACTTTATCGATGTTCTCTGAAATGATCTGTATCTGGGGTTCCTTCATTCCCCTTGTGGTGATTGCAGGCGTACCCAGCCTGATACCACTGGTTATAAATGGACTGCGGGTCTCAAAGGGTATGGTATTCTTATTAGCTATGATACCGGCCTTGCTAAGGGCTGCTTCTGCTTCCTTGCCTGTAATACCAGGTTTGGTCAGGTCAACCAGCATTAAATGGGTATCTGTACCGTTGGAGACAATATCGTGTCCCATTTTCATCAGGTCTGCAGCCATTTTTTTTGCATTTGCCACTATCTGCACCTGATAGTCCCTGAACTCCCGGGTCTGGGCCTCTTTAAATGCCACAGCCTTGGCCGCAATTATGTGCATGAGCGGGCCGCCCTGGATTCCGGGAAATACGCTCCTGTTAATGTCCTTTCCATATTCTTCTTTGCACATTATCATGCCGCCCCTGGGACCGCGCAGGGTCTTATGTGTGGTCGTGGTCACGAAATCAGCATGTGGGATGGGGCTCTGGTGTACGCCTGCCACTATCAGGCCTGCAATATGAGCAATGTCTGCCAGCAGGTAGGCACCCACCTCATCTGCTATATCCTTAAATGCAGTAAAGTCCAGTTCCCTGGGATATGCGCTGGCACCTGCCACTATCATCTTCGGTTTGTGTTCCTTTGCCATTTGCATCAGTTCATCGTAATTAATTGTCATGGTCTCCCGGCTCACACCATAGGGCACTATATTATACAGCTTGCCGCAAAAGTTCACAGGACTACCGTGGGACAGGTGACCGCCGTGGGACAGGTCCATACTCAGGATGGTGTCGCCGGGATTTAACACTGCAAAATACACAGCCATATTGGCACCGGAACCCGAATGGGGCTGGACGTTCACATGCTCGGCACCGAACAGGTCCGCTGCCCGTTCTATTGCCAGGTCTTCTGCCACGTCCACGAACTCGCATCCGCCGTAGTACCGCTTACCAGAATAGCCTTCAGCATATTTATTTGTCATTATACTACCCTGGGCTTCCATAACTGCCCGGCTTGTATAATTCTCTGATGCTATCAGGTTGAGCTTGTATTCCTGCCGCTCGGATTCATTTTTCATAGCTTCTGCAATCGTAGGATCCACTTCTGAAATATATGACATGTTATGTTATTCTCCTGACTGGGATTATTGTGATGTGTGTTATGATTAAATTTATTCAACGATCCTGACCATATGTCCTTCAATAGTAAGCTTTCCACTGGCAAATAATCTTACTGCTTCTGGGAATATCTTATGTTCCTGTTCCAGTATCCTGGACGCAAGTATATCTTGGGTGTCATCTTCAAGTACAAGGACACATTTTTGTATGATGATAGGGCCTGTGTCCACACCTTCATCAACGAAATGGACTGTGCAGCCGCTCACTTTCACCCCGTGCTCAAATGCTTGCTGCTGGGCGTGTAGTCCAGGGAAGGAAGGCAGCAGTGCAGGATGGATATTGATCATCCTGCCATTGAATGGATCCAATAAGGTAGGGCCTACTACGCGCATATAACCTGCAAGCAGGACCAGCCCGATGTTATATTCTTTAAGGAAATGCAGTATCTTACTTTCGAATCCTTCCTTATCAGGATAACTGGCCGGGTCTACAAAAATAGAATCGATACCATGGTTTTTCGCCCGCTCCATTGCATAGGCATCTTTTATATCACTGATGACCAAAGAAACAGATGCGTTGGGTATAGTACCATTTTCAATATTATCAATGATGGCCTGTAGATTTGAACCTCTGCCAGATACCAGGACTGCTATGTTGATATGGGTGTTGTTCATACACTTAACTTCCTATTGTGAATGCAATATAAAGGCTTTTATTTTTGGGCATCTGGATAGATAACAGGAGAATCCTTAAGATTTTCTGAAAATCAGGTGTTTTTCAATCAATTTTATGTAACATTGAGGAATATCAGATAAAAAAGGTGTAAATAACAATGTCAGATAATAATACTATCACAGGCGATATGAATATCCAGGATATCGTATCAAAATATCCACAGACCCTGAGTGTTTTTTTCCAGTACGGGCTTGGTTGTATAGGTTGTCATGCATCTTCATATGAGAGTCTGGCCGAAGGTGTCATGATGCACGGCATAGACCTGGATGCAATACTTAAGGACCTCAATGAGCTTATAGCAAAGATTGATGCAGAAAAGGAACAATAAGCTGAAATAAAGGTAACTCTGGTGAAGATACAGGCTTAGAGTTTAGTCTTTCAGGTATAGCAATTACTACCTGTATGTTCTACAATTCCCTGTACACTTTCTGCAGCAGTAGCGCATCCTCCTCCAGGTTGGGGCTCTCACAGATCACAGTACCCTTAATGTCATATTCCTTCCAGGCCCTGACCAGTCCGTGATAGTCCATATCCGACTCCTCCAGCACAAGGTGTTTCTTCTCCCCTTTGGGTCCGTATTCAATACCTGATACATGGATATGCATATTATCAAGGCCTTCCCGGCCCAGGTAACCCTCCACCATATTAAGTATCTGGCAGAACTCCTCGTGCGAGTTCAGTGCCCCCCCTCTTGCATGCATGTGCGAGAAATCCAGGCATGGCATCACACCTTCCAGTTCGGCACTCATCTCAAGTAGCTCTGTCAGTGTACCAAACTGGGAGCCTTTCCCCGTGGTCTCAGGACGCAACAGTATGTCAATTCCCTCATCTTCCAGCTGGGCAGCCATTTCAAGCAGGTGTGTCTTCACTATACCATAAACCGTGTCAGAAGAGTCATCATGATAAAATGCCGGATGGAACACTACACCCCTGGCTCCGAATATATTACCTATGCGGGCTGAGTCCAGGATACGTTTCCGGCTGGCATCAACCTTCTCAGTTTCCCTGGAATTGAGGTTGATGTAATACGGTGCATGGACGCTTAGTGCCACATCCATTTCAATGGCGGCCTGCCCCACCTTTCCGGCGGTTTCAACTCCCATCTTCACTCCCCTGACAAACTCAACTTCCATGCAGTCCAGACCAATCTCCCTTACCCGTTTCACTCCAGACCGTGTATCCCTCTTTGAGGCACTTATGGGTGTGCCGGCCGTCCCGAATCGTAACATGACCTTATCTTTAAGGGCTGACTATATATGATTGTTTTTCACTGCACGATCCAATGGGCAGAATACGGATATATTAACATGATGATGATGATAATGCCAATGAGAAATCTTTATATAGTATAATGTATATGTTAGTAATTGGACAGCACTTATCTTCCTATTCCCACACAAACATAACTCAAAAGTCTGTCCACCTTTTTTTTCATACATTTAAAATATGACTTTGTATACTCAAGTTAATCCGGGTAAAAGCGAGGATTTGCTTGCCAGAAAACTTGATGACCTGATGAAAGAGGGTTAAACATCGATCAGTAAGCAGAAAGTTTAATGTCGATGCAGAAACGAAACAGTTATTTCCGCAATTATGCCAGATATTTTCAACAAACTTCACCCTCGCCTCCAAGTTGTCGTTTCATCAATGGGGTTCGCCCGGCCAACCGAACCACAGGTACGCACTATACCAAAACTTCTAAAGGGTGATAACCTGCTGCTTATTGCACCTACAGGTAGCGGCAAGACCGAGAGTGCCATACTTCCTGTGTTCCACCACATCCTCAACAGGAATGAAGAGGAACGTAAAGGAATATCGGCACTATACATAACACCGCTTCGGGCACTGAACCGGGATATGCTGGCCAGGCTTGCGGTAATGGGTGCCCAGCTTGATATAGATGTCCAGGTGCGGCATGGGGATACTTCCAAATACCAGCGGCAGAAGCAGAGCAAACACCCCCCCGATGTACTTATCACCACGCCCGAAACCCTGCAGATCATGCTAACAGGCAGCCGGTTACGCAAGAACCTGGGATCGGTACGGTATGTTGTAGTGGATGAAGTACACGAACTGGCAGCCAGCAAGCGGGGTGCCCAGCTATCCATCGCACTTGAACGGCTGGTTGAAGTGTCAGGTGAGTTCCAGAGGATAGGGCTGTCTGCAACAGTGGGCAGTCCCGTGACAGTAGCCCGCTTCCTGGCAGGTTCGAACCGGGAGGTAGGTATAGTGGAGGTCTCCATCTACAAGGACCTGGAATTCAATGTTGTGACCCCACAGGTCACAGCTGCTGACCGGACAAGTGCACGCAGCCTGATGTGTACACCTGAAATGGCATCGCACCTGAGAGTGATAGGGGACATCGTGGAATCACATATTTCCACCCTAATTTTCGTAAATACCAGGGAAGCTGCCGAAGCCCTGGGTTCCAGGTTCAGGATGCTGGAAAGGTCAATTGGTGTGCATCATGGCTCCCTGTCCAAGGAAACCAGGATCGAGATGGAGGATATGTTCAAGTCCGGCGACCTGAAGGGACTTATTTGCACCAGTTCAATGGAGCTTGGTATAGATATCGGGGACGTGGACCATGTGGTCCAGTACATGTCACCCAGGGAAGTGTCCAGGCTTATCCAGAGGGTGGGCAGGGCAGGACACCGCATACATGAGACCTCAAAAGGGACCATTGTTACCACGTTTCCAGACGATGTGGTCGAGTCATGGGCCATCATTCACAGGGCGCACTCAGGAATGATTGAGGAGACGCTTATCCACGAGGGTTCGACCGATACGCTGGCAAACCAGATAGCAGGTATGGTATTGGACTTCGGGGAACTGGACAGTGAGCGTATACACGACATTGTGACAAGGGCATATCCTTACCATCATATCACCCTGGAACAGGTAGATGCGGTTTTACAGCAGGTGGGGGACAACCGGCTGGTGTGGCATGAAGAAGACGGTCGTGTAGGGCGGAGGCGAAAAAGCTGGCAGTACTATTATGCCAACCTCTCCATGATACCTGATGAAAAGAAATATGATGTACTGGATATTGTCAGCGGCAGGCCTGTGGGTGCACTGGATGAGATATTTATTGTCAATTTCATAAAACCCGGTGCGGTGTTCATTGCCAGGGGTGAAATGTGGCGGGTGATGGAGATTTTGCATGAGAGACAGCGCATCAAGGTGGAGCCGGTACGCGACCCTGGCGGTGAGATACCTTCATGGGTGGGCGAGGAGATCCCTGTGCCCTTTGGAGTGGCTGATGAGGTTTGCAGTATCAGGGCGAAAATAGGCAGTAAGATAGGGGCGGGACTGACCGATGATGAGATCGCCAGGAACCTGATGGAACAGTTCCCTGCCGACAGGGCCACAACTATGAGTGTGGTGGATATCATGCGCAAACAGATGGATGAAGGGTTTGCAATGCCTACGCAGGATACAATTACAGTGGAAGATGCAAAAGGGTCTGTAATAATCAATATCTGCGGGGGTCATAAGGTCAATAATACTATTGGCGGAGTACTTAGTGCCCTGCTTTCTGCCAGGCTGGGCACCAGTGTTGCAATGGAGATAGACCCTTACAGGATCAAACTTGACCTGCCCCAAAGGATAGGGGCAGCAGATGTAGTCAGGCTTATAATGGACCTGGACCCTGCTCACGTAGAACCTATTATCGAGATGTCTTTAAAGCACACTACTTTTTTCAAGTGGAAGATGATACAGGTAGCCAAAAAGTTCGGTGCCATAAACACGGATGCCGATTATGAGCGGATAAGCCTGCAGAGGTTACTTGATGTATACGAAGGTACGCCTATGTATGACGAGGCTGTGAGGGAGATATTCCAGGACAAGCTGGACATTGGAAGGACTGTTGATATAATCGGGCGAATTGCTGCAGGTGAGGTCATACTGGCGGCAGGTAAGGTAAGTCCCATTGGCATGTCCGGTTTTACGGGCGGCAGGGACCTTGTGTCCCCAGCAAGGGCGGATGCTTCTATCATCGAGGCACTGAAGCAGAGGATAATGAACGACAGGGTGATCCTGTTCTGTGTAACCTGTAAGAAGTGGGTGTCAAGAACCAGGGTATCCCGTGTGCAGGAAATACCGAAATGCCCTTTGTGTGAGAGCAGGATGATCGCTGCCTTGAAACCCTGGGAGGAAGAGGAGATCAAGGTGGCGAAGATTAAGGAGAAGACTGCTGATGACCTGAAACGGACACGCCGGGTTTACAGGAACGCTAGTCTGGTACTGTCCCACGGCAGGACTGCGGTCATTGCCCTGGGGAGCAGGGGGCTGGGACCTGAGACTGCATCCAGGGTAATAAGGAAGATGCGAAAGGATGAGGATGGGTTCTACCGGGATATTCTGGAGGCTGAAAGGAATTATGTCAGGACAAAGAGGTTCTGGGATTAGTTTGTTCGTATGGTCACAAACTTTATTATTATTGAGTGTGTAATATATTATTGTATTAGCCGTATTATTCCATCAAAAACAAATTCGTAACACGTTTTTTTTATCCTCCTATACTTGAAAAATGTGTTTTCCACCAAAATCCAATACGGCTATTACAATTAATAACAAGGTGGCTATATTTTGGATATAGATGATGTTTTAGTTTGTGGAAGCTGTCCAAGTATTACATTCCATGATTAACTTATCGTGACGCTAAGGCAATAAACCAAATTAAGAACGGGATTTTCGAAGTAAATTTAATTTTCTTATACTGGAGTAGAATGATACCAACATTTTTATATCTCATTATTGTAGTTTAATATTGGAGGTGAAAGTATGCTGTATATACTATGGTTCGAGTGGGCTCCGGAGAATACGCCAAAAGTTATAGAAGTTTGGAAAAAATTCAAATATCCTGAAGAGGTAAAAGTGATAAACAGGTATCTCATGATAGGTAGGCATATCTCAGTGGCAATATTTGATGCCCCAAATGAGGAAGCAATTCTAAAGATAACACATCCATTCTGTGAATTTGGCATGCCCCATATAACTCCTGCATTACCACTTGAAGAAGCACTGGAAATGATGGAGAATATGTAAAAAAAATATTTTTTAATATTTTCATTATGTTGTTGTGGTAAATTTGCCACCTCAACATCTTTTTTTTTATTCGGGTGTAAAGCTGATGTAAACGCTAAATTTGTCTCCCCCGGTCACAAAAAAGAGCATTCGCAACCGACACTCCGAAGGTGTGGAGGCTTAGAAAATCCGCAGGATTTTCGCAACCATCCCAACGATAACCACCCCAGCGATTATATTTTGCTCAGGCTTCCACTGTGACTGGGACTGTCGCCAATCACCAAGGCCACCTTGCGTTCGCTTGCGCTTTGGGTTGTGGTTGCCGACACTAGGGAACTCCGCACAGCACCTCATGATGCCGCACTTCCCGTTCTCTTCATCCGGGAGCAGACCCGGAGGGGGGGATTTTAACCCGTAGTGGGACATGATTTTTTTTACCTCCAATGTCCTGTTTATTTATCTTTCTCTTTTATGCTTCAAGGCACGCCGTCACGACGCTGGACAGAATGTCGGGGGCATCTTGAGGGCGCATAAAATATTAAGATATGTTAATCCTAAACCTTTGTCGAAAAACTTTAATTACTATTAATTACTAATATTGTCAAAAATAGTAATTAATGGTTATTATGAAAATTCCAGAAAAACCTCCATCATCAGAAATTAAAGCAAACGAAATTGATGAAATTTATAAATATTTAAGCAACGAATCATTTAGACAATCATTTTTAGATATTTATAATAGATATTTATATTGGTCAGAATTAAAACATAAGAAAATTTCCCTACAGATCAGTCCTGAAATATTATGGAAAATCACCAAAACACAAAGAGACTCCCATCCTGAAATAATAAAATTAAGTGACCTCGAAGGATTTGAGTTTAAGTATAATTTAACTCCTTATATCAACCAAAAAATTCACGAATTTGATCTTAATTTAGTGGGAAATCTTGAAGGAAATATTATACCACAGGAAGATAAAAAACAATATTTAATTAATTCAATTATGGAAGAGGCAATTGCTTCAAGTCAAATAGAAGGAGCTGTTACTACCAGAGAACATGCCAAATCGATGTTGAGAAAGGGGGGAAAACCAAAAAACAGGTCTGAACAAATGATTCTCAACAATTATAATACAATTAAAAAAATAAAACCATTAACAAATAAAGAACTTACTTCTGAACTAATACTTGAAATTCATACTTCAATTACCAAAAACACTTTGGAAGATCCAAGTAACGAAGGTAAATATAGAGCTGCAAATGACATATCTGTAGTGGATTTAACAGGGAATGTTGTTTACCATCCCCCTGACTATAAAAAAATAGAACAATTAATTGACGATTTTTGTAATTTTGCAAATGAAAGTGATGAGACCAGATTTATTCATCCAATGATCAGAGCCATTATATTGCATTTTCTAATTGGGTATATCCATCCTTTTGTAGATGGAAATGGAAGAACAGCAAGAGCAATTTTTTATTGGTATTTGCTTTCAAGAGATTACTGGTTAATAGAGTATATGTCTATTTCAAGAATTATTATTAAATCACGCACACAATATGCAAAAGCATATTTATACACTGAACTCGATGAAAATGATTTAACTTATTTTATAAATTATCAGCTAAAAACAACAGACTTAGCCTTTCACAATCTTAAAAAGTATATAAATGAGAAAATTCAGGAAAAACGGGATCTATATGATTTCAGGATAATAAAAGACATAAATGATAGACAAATATATATTTTAAAATTTATTTTTGATGACCCTAAGTTTTCATTTACAATAAAAGAGATACAAAATAGGTTCAATACTGCTTATGAAACAGCTAGAAAAGATATTATTTATTTAGAAAAATTGGGGCTATTGGAAAAAACTACCTCTGGGAAAAAGAAATTAGTATATTATAGATCACAAAAATTTGATACTATTATCCAAAAATTAATGAAATAGATTTGGGCTTGTATAATTGAAGAATCAGGATGCGCCGGTTAGCCGATGTGGTAGAGTAAAGAAGAGGCCTTGCGGCGCCCCCTCCACATCAAACCGCTAGTACGGATTTTCCGTAAGCGGCTTTCGTTTGACATAGTCCCATTGCAGGAGATGGATTCATTATTTGTTAATGTATATCTCCACTATGCGCTGGACTTATGGTTTGAGACTGAGGTGATTCCACAGCTAACTGGTTATGCCCAGCTAGTTCGATATGCAGATGATTTCGTCGTCTGTTTCGAAAAAGAGGAAGAAGCCAGAGCATTTGGAATTGCGCTGAGGCAGCGAATGGGTGAATTCGGCCTTACGATCTCTGAAGAGAAGAGTAAGATCATCGAGTTCGGACGATGTACATGCCAAAGAGCAAGGAAATACGGCATAAAGTGTGAAACCTTTGATTCAATGGAAAAAACCTTAAAATTCCATCAGGAAATCTATAATAGCAATGGTATACTTATTGAAATACATCAAAAATATCCTGAAGACGCAGGGCACAGAAAAATTAGAGATGAAAGTTATGATAATCACTCGTAAAGATATAGCTGGATAAATCATCGCGTATTTGCAGCATCAGATTTCATTGACAGAACTGGTAGATTGGGCTGAATCAATGATGATGGAAGCCGATTACGAACCTCAGGATTATGAGACTCTTCGTGATATTGTCAGCAGGCTTGGTGTTGCAGATGTGAAGGCGTTTGGAATGACGTGGGAAGATTGTGAGCAGTTCTTATTCCGCCTTGGATACGAAGCCCATGTGATAGTTAAGGAAAGTACCTCAATGGCAGCTGCTTAGTGCGCAAAGACATTGTTACATTAAACTTGCATTCCGTGTGGCACAATATTACTTCAATTATATATTTCTACAGCCACCGCCTGCGCCTAACACGCTCCCCAAAACAAAGAATGTTAGAAAAAATCAAATAATAACCGTTAAGTAACTAATACAATATTTATTACCTATACTAAACTAACTTACAATCAAAATCAACACTTTATTTCTATGTTTATCAGGACCAATACAACTATGAAAGGCATAACCCTCAAAGACGACATAGGCTCACGCCTCTACCTCCTAACCAAAGTCACCGACAAACACCCCCTCACAGTCCATGATAAACCCATGATCCAGTATTACCCGGGTGCGGGTGTGGGCGAGCACTGTTTGCCTGTTGACCCTTATTACCTGGAGAAGAAGGCTGAGGAGCTGGGGTATCATTCGAAGGTTATTACAGCGGGCAGGGCTGTTAATGATTATATGCCGCTGCATGTGTTTGAGTTGCTGGTGGATGCGCTGAATGAATGCGAGAGGGCTGTGAAGAATCCGAAGGTTGTTGTGCTGGGATTTTCGTATAAGGAGAATGTGGGCGATGCGAGGGAGAGTCCTGTTGAGGTTTTTGTTGAGGAATTGGGGAAGAAGGGGGCTTGTGTGTGGATAGTTGATCCTTATATTGAGGATGGGTATCTGGACAGGTATGGGAAAGTGGAGAAGGATGTTTATAAGGCTCTTGAGGGTGCGGATGCACTGGTGATGATGACTGCACACAGGGAGTTTAGGGAGCGTGATCTGCGGAAGGTAAAGGAGAGAAGGCGCACGTCGAGAATGGTAGATGGGAGGCGAGTGTTTGATCGGGATGTGGTGAGGAG
>JAAXOC010000010.1 GCA_014237145.1 ANME-2 cluster archaeon | reverse complement strand
ACACATTGATGGAATACCTTTCATATCTTGAAGATATAAACCTGGTACATCTTGTCCCCATATTCAGTTATTCATTAAAAAAACAGCAGGTAAATCCCAGGAAAGTTTATTGTATTGACAATGGCCTGCGAAATGCCGTATCATTCATGTTTTCAAAAGATGAGGGCAGACTGGCTGAAAACCTGGTATTCCTTGAACTAAAAAGAAGAAACAAAGAGCCATACTACTGGAAAAACAAAGGTGAAGTTGATTTTATCATCAAGGACAGGGACAGTTCATTGACTGCGATAAATGTTTCATATACTGATGAGATCGATGAAAGGGAAACTAAAGCACTGCTGGAATTTGCAGACGAATTCTTGCCAAAGGTTAAGGAATTGATCTTATTGACAAAAGACCTGGAAAAAACAGAAAACGGAATTAAATTCCTGCCTTTGTGGAAATGGCTTACATGCTGATGTGTTTTATTCATTTCAATTCCACTTCAGCCTTCCCTATCTTCTCAGCCAATTTCGCCAGCACTTTCGTCCTCAACCCGTCAACGAACTTAATACTCCCCACAACCAGGTGCCCGCCGCCATTGATACTGGCCTCGGGAATCTCCTCCTGCAGCTCCCTCACCATCTGCGGAATATTCATCAGCACACCCCGGCTGCGCAGCACAGTAAAATCCGGCCCGTACCCCAGTGTCACAATTGCCTTATCCGAAAACTTGTGGCACAGCCGGTCATGCACCTCACCGCTGGTCTCACCCGGCCGTGGAAATGCTGGAATTAGAACATGAATTCATCAAACTTCCCACTCAGATAGATAGCAGTTCCCTAGCAAAAAGGTAAATTTATAACACTTGAAAACAACTGTAAATTATAATGAAATTAAAGATCATCATAAAAGGTAAAAAAACCCATAATATCGGTTACAGAGTACTTTTAGCAACTAAGGCACTTACTTTCGGGGTAAATAACTTTAACACGTTTAATACAGTTATTGATGGTCTTCAGACGGTCATTACCATGATCGAAGCTGATGATGAAAAAATAGAGGAATTCAAGGCCTTTATACATACTACAAGCCCAAAAAGTGCTGAAGTAGAAAGCATCAATGTTGAAGAATATAAAAATAGTATTCCACCAATTGAACGATTCATGCAGGCTTTCCAGATGGAACAATTGGGTAAGAGTATACCAATTCTATCAGAAATGCGGGATAAACAGGACAGTATGCTAGATAAACAAGACAGTATGCTAGATAAACAAGACAGTATAGTAAAATTACAGAAAGAAACCATTATTACCATCAAAGCAGAAGAGGAAAAAACAAGGGATGTAATATCAAACCGCATAACACAAGATGTTGCAGAACTTAGACATGAGATTGACCATGTAAAATCTATCCTATCAAAAGTAGTAGATAAAGTAGGCATTTCTGAATAAAACAGAATTCAAATCTCCCCAGTATTCACCCCTTCACCCCATCTTAACCTCAGCCTTCCCTATCTTTTCAGCCAGCTTTGCCAGCACCTTCGTCCTCAACCCGCCAACGAACTTGATGCTCCCCACAACCAGGTGCCCGCCGCCGTTGATACTGGCCTCTGGAATCTCCTCTTGCAGCTCCCTTACCATCTGAGGAATATTCATCAGAACACCCCGGCTGCGAAGCACAGTGAAATCCGGGCCGTACCCAAGTGTCACAATTGCCTTATCCGGAAACTTGTGGCACAGCCGGTCATGCACCTCACCGCTGGTCTTGCCCGGCGGAGGGAACGTGAACTTATGCGCAAAATTCTCCACATCCAGCACATGCAGCAGCGCTCCGCTTGGCAGTTTCTGGGTCTTGACCGACGGCAGTGAAGCTTCAAGCTGCCTCTCTATGGCCTCGTTGGCCTGCTTCACCAAAAGCGGCACCAATTCCCTGTGCCTCTTCAGGTTACCCAGGTTCAGGACATCATAGTTAATACCCTTTCCCTCACTGAACCGCAGCCAGAACGCCTCATAATCCAGTGCCAGCGCCATATCCTTCAAATCATCCAGGCTGTACCGCGATGCTACCAGTTCAATATACTTTGTGGCCTCGGGTGCTTCCGAGCGATCACCCACAGCCGAAACCCCTGGCAAGTGTTTTATCTCCTCAGTCACATCAGGATTTATCATCCTGGCAATCTCGGTACCCAGCATGCCAGTAGTAATGCCAAAATCCCCGCCCGCATGGGCCGGGTTCACATGAGCCAGCAGGTACTGGTCTACCACATCGTCGGGATGATGATGGTCCACCACCACCATATCCATACCGTACACCTTGGCCTGCAACATAGCAGGCACATCCTCTTCAGTAGAGCCGTTATCCATTAACAGTACCAGCGGCATTTTCTGCCCGTGCCTCTCATTATCAGACGTGGCAAAGGAAATGTCCCTGGTAATATCCACCATTTCATAGAAAGGTGCCTTACTGGGTGAACGTCTGTAAAAATGATATCCAGCATCCGATCCGCCCACTTCCTGTATCAAAGGTATCACCGCTTTCTCGATAGCAATAGCTGAAGTGATGCCGTCGGCATCTGCATGATGGCGCAATACAATGGGTCGCGAATGAAAAATAGCCCTGCGTATCTCTTTTGCGACCAGGCGCATCTTTGGCCGCAGCGCTTCCAGTATCGGGCTCTCGACCAAGAACTTGGTTTCATGAGGCTCGGAACGCTCATCAAGAGCACTCTCTATCTCCCCCTCAATAGCAGCCGATTCTGCCCCCCACATCTGCCGTATTTCCCTTATCTCGATCTGCAGTTCGCTGTTCCTTACGCTAAGCTCACCCACTACTTTAACGATCATATCTGATTCTATCTCAGGATATGAACGCTGCCCCGCCTTCTCAAAGGCTGCACATGGCACGGTCCCGGTCTCATCTGCCACCGTAAATATTGTCGGGCCGCCTGTCTGCTTTATCTGGATGGCCTCACCTGATATATGCACCAGTTTGCTGATATGATCGCGAAGTCTGGATATCCGGGTGCGGGGGATATCCTTTTCAACCTGGAGCAACTGGTATTCCTTAAGGGTCACAGGCACAAGGTCTATGTTGCCGTTAGATGCAATGTTCTTCACCTGTACAAAGATCGTCTCCCCCACGTCAGGGGTCCTGGTCAGGTGCTTCTCGTGTGCCAGCCCGCGTGTACGCGGGTTCAGGTTCACAAAGGCACCGAAATTGGCCAGGCTGTCCACCACACCCTCATAGGTCATGCCTATCTCCAGATCAGAAGTATCACAGGCAGGACTCAGTTTCTGTACCAGCGGTTTTGTGGCGCAGGAAGCACACATACTACCTTGTGTATCGGCATCAAGGGACTGGCCGCATATTCGGCAGTTGGCCTTTTCACCCCTGCCGCCGCAAACCTCGCATTTCTGCTTCACTGTAATGGTGCCTGAGCCGCCGCACTTCTGGCATTTTCCCCCACCTTCCAGCAGGCTTCCCAGGTCATTTTCTGTCATTTTGGTAAGGTCAAGACTCTTAGGTTTGCCTGATCCCTTGCAGTCAGGACATTCCTGCTCTGAGGTATCAATATATCCTCTGCCCTTGCATGCTTCGCATTGTTTGGTCATCGTACTTGAAACATAATTAAATTATTGTAATCTTTAGTTATTAGAATTATTAAAATTTTCGTTCGATCATATAATCCGCCAAAGCCAGTAATATATCCTTAGCTTCAGTGTCTGGCAAAACGTCCAGTTTTGCCTTACCTTCAGCCACAAATTTTCTGGCAGTGGTCTTGGCATAGTCGACAGAACCCGAATCCTCAAGTGTCTTCAGTGCATGGTCAATCTCTGCCTTGATAGCGTTTCTCTTACCGAACACATCCAGTTCCACATTATTCTCCCTGGCATGAATGGCGATCAGGGTCTGTTTACCTTCCCTCAGGTCGCTACCCCTCATCTTACCCAGTACATCCTCAGGTGTGACCAGGTCAAGCACATCATCAAATATCTGGAAACCCACACCAGCCAGGCGTCCGAAATCCCAGAGTGCATCAGCTTCTTCCTGAGTGCTGCCACCCAGGATCGCACCCAGTTTTGCAGATGCTGCATAGAGTACGGCAGTCTTTTTCTCAACCATTTCCATGTACTCGGATTCGGGGACATGTTTCCTCTTTTCAAAACTAATATCCATCCACTGTCCTTCGCAAATCTCTATACAGGTCATGGACATCACTGTAAGACACTCAACCATGTGGACAGGGTCTGTTTTACACTGGCTCAGGATATGGAATGCCTTGGAATATAACGTATCGCCTGCAAGTATGGCACCTGATAAGCCCCACTTAACATGGACTGACGGCAGTCCCCTTCTTAATTCATCCTGGTCCATGATATCGTCATGTATCAAAGTGAAGTTGTGGACCAGTTCAACAGCAGTTGCAGCCGGAATTACACTGTCCGGATTCCCGCCTACAGCTTCAGTTGCAAGTATAAGGGTTGCAGGCCGCAGTCGTTTTCCGCCGGCATCAAAGAGGTAGCGCATTGCACGGTAAAGTTCGTCAGGACGTCCGATCGGCATTAAATTATGGATAGAACCATTTACCCGTTTTCCACGTTTATCAATCTCCTTGATCAAGTCCATGAAAGTACCTCATTTACCTCATTAATATATTTATTCAATAAGTATCTCTTCGCCATTACGCATAAGGTGGGTATTCTCACCAAAAATGTATCCTGCTTCCTCTGCCATTTCCAAATAATTACTATGCATCATAATGTTACCGTGTGCTGGTATCACGTGCTCGGGATTTATCATCCTTAACAGTTCCCAGTGGTCTTCCCTGTGTGCATGGCCTGAAACATGAACATTATCATATATCCGGGCACCTTTCATCTTCAGTTTGGTCTCAAGTGAATACCGGTTCGCCTGGGTCATTGGATTTGGTATGACATTGGCGGAGAAGATTACCTTATCTCCTTTTTCGATCTTATAATCTGTAGTGTCATTTGATATCCTTGTTAATATGGCACCCGGTTCGCCCTGGTGTCCGGTAATTATTGGCAGGTACTTTTCCTTCCCTTCCATATTAATTCGTTTCAAGGCCTTATCAATGGAATTACGGTGCCCGTATATCTCCAGGTTATCAGGGAATTTCAAATATCCCATTCTTTCGGCAGTACCAACATACCTCTCCATAGAACGGCCCATTAATACAGGTATGCGATCCATCTGCACTGCCGCTTCAATTATGGATTTGATCCTGGCAATATGAGATGAGAACGTGGTAACGATTATTCCGGATTCTGCCTCTTCAGTACCCAGCATCACATCAGAAACCATATCGGCAGCTATTTTTTCAGAAGGTGTTTTACCAGACATGCCCGAGTTAGTACTTTCAGTGAGCATAGCAATAACTCCTTCTTTCCCGATCTGGCGCAGCCGGTCAAAGTCAGGTTTTTCGCCTATAACAGGCGTTCTGTCAAGCTTAAAATCATTAGCATATAGTATGATCCCCTCAGGTGTATGTATGGCCGCAAAAGAAGCATCGATGATACTGTGCTGTACCCGTATCAATTCAATTGAAATATTCGGGCTCACTTTATGTATCTTCCCTGTAGTGAGAGCTTCTACTTTATTCTTTACCTGGTATTTCTTTTCATTCTTTAACTGTTGTTTAATAAGCTCTGATGTATATGGTGTTGAAATGATTGGGGCATCGTACCTGTGGGCCAGTTTTGGTAGGGCACCGATATGGTCAAGATGACCATGTGTACAGACGATTGCCTTTACATTCCCGTCAACCTGTTTCATAACCAGGTCATCAGGGATCACGCCCATTTTAATAAGGTCCCTGGAACTTTTCCTGTCTATCTCGACATCTTCATGTATCTGTACCATGTCAAGCCTAAGTCCCATATCCATTACAACGATCTCATTACCCACTCTTATTGCTGTCATGTTGCGTCCCATTTCATTATAGCCGCCTACAGCTATGATTCCTATATCTGTCATTAAAAATTCTCCATTTAAATATTCATATTTTATACAACTGTTTTTCTCATCTATCTACACGCAAACCGGGTAGTATCAAACCCGCGTTCATTCAAATACTCTTTAGTTTTTCCTGTAATTACTACCTGGGATTGCATAAGCTCCTCAATGGTAGCGCTGCCAGTCAGGAACATGGCAGTCTTCAATTCTTGCAGGAATAAACCAAGCCTGGCCTTCACATCTTCCGGTCCATTTAACGCCGGTACTACCAGCGGCAGTGCTGTAGCACACACACTGGCACCTATTGCCAGGGATTTCGCCATATCTACTCCTGTACGTATTCCTCCGGTTGCGATAACCGGCACTGGAATGTTACTCTCTATCACACTAATGGCTGTGGGTATACCCCAGTCCCAGAACAGGTTACCCAGTTCTTCGCTTTTAGTATCGGACTGCTGCCTGGACCTGTAGACCTCCACACCAGCCCATGTTGTACCGCCCAGGCCCCCTACATCTATGGCAGACACACCGGCATCGCACAACTGTTGCGCAACCTCGCAGCTGATACCTGCTCCCGTCTCCTTGGCTATCACAGGTATCGTAAGGTCGTCACATACCTGTTTAATAAGGCCAAACCCTCCTCTTGCATCTGTATTACCTTCGGGCTGGATTGCCTCCTGCAGGAAGTTCAGGTGTATGGCCATGGCATCTGCATCTATCATTTCGGCAGCCTGCCTGACCCCCTCGACCCCATATTCTTTAAGCTGGGGCAAGCCTATATTTCCGTAAACAAAAGCATCGGGTGCAGTGTCCCTCACTATTCTGAACGAATCCTCCTGTACCGGGTCTTCGATGGCAGCCCTCTGGCTGCCTACACCAATGCCGATTCCCATTTCCTGTGCAGCAAGTGCCAGTGCCTCGTTCACCTTCGCAGTATCGGGATGGCCTCCGGTCATGGAAGCGATCAATAAGGGGAATGCTAACCTTTGACCCAAAAACTCAACAGAAGTATCTATCTCCTGCTTGTTGATCCCTGGCAGTGCATTGTGTACAAGTGTAATTTCCTCGAACCCTGTGCGCCTGAAATTGTGCTCATCCCTGTTTGCTTCCACATTCCGGTTGGCACATAATTCAAGATGTTCGATCTTTCTGTTTGATGTACTCATGTTTCCCTTACCATTATTGTTAAGAACTCACTTATCCTTTTGTATAAGTGTACCAAGTGTCACACCATCCAGGAATGCACGAACATTCCCTGGTATCGATGCATTGAATATACGACTGCTGATACCTGACCTGTCAGCCAGGTCCACCAGTTCGGTTACTTTTCCCAGCATGCCGCCGGTAACATCGGTATGTGAAGACCCGCCAATGTGGATCTTTACCTCATCAAATGATGCAGGTGTTATCACTGGCACTGTACGTCCTTTGTCATCCAGTACACCATCTGTCACACTGGCGATACCGATACTTTCGGCACCCAGCTTTTGAGCAATATACGGGACCACCTGGTCGCCACTTAAAACGGTTGCACCTCTTGTTGCATCCATTACCACATCACCATGAAGTACAGGGACCATACCCCTTTTAAGCATAACAAGGATGTGAGTAGTAAGCATTTCACTGATACGTCCGCAATCAAGCAGGAAACTACTAAAAGGATGTACAGGAACTGCTGGTATTCCAGCCCGGTTCAAGGCATCAACAACCATGTTGTTCAATTTCCTGACACTACGATGTGTCTCGATGACACCTTCCATATCGAATTTTTCAGTGAGGCGGTATTCCCTGGCAAGAGGGTGCCCGAAAGAACCTGCACCATGAATTAATATCAGGTTGCTTTTTTTTGCAGCCTCAACAGCCATGCCCGCAATCTCACCTGCAATACGATCGATCTCACCAGGCAGGGCCTTTGGGGTCTGGCTTGATTTTTCAGTAATAATACTGCCCCCTATCTTCAGTACGGTCAGGTCCTTCATTCAACCTTCACCCCTTCGCGAGTAGGACTTGTAATAATAGCCTCCCCGCCTGCAGAACTTATCGCATCTGCCACTTCATCCGGGTGATCAGTGATAGCGACCATACAGCCCCCTCCTCCTGCACCTGTGGTTTTCGCACCCCATGCACCGGCCTTCCGGGCTGCCCAGACAAGGTTGGAAAGTTCCAGTGAACCTACACCAAGTGCATCGAGCAGACCGTGGTTGATATTCATAAGACTTCCCAGTGCAATATGATCCCTGTCTTCAATTAATACTTCACCGTAACCCGAGAGGCTGCCAATTGTCCTGATGATCGGGTCAATTGTTACAGGGTAATCCTCCTTGAGTGACCTGACATTCGCCACCAGTTCCCTGGTAGATGAAAAACTGCCAGTATAACCAATTACAATGGGACACTCAGGTAGTGATAATTTGTTCCTGCCAGGTAAGCTCACCACACCGCCCATTGTGGACACAAAGGTATCGGTAGGACTTGCCGCACCCTGTACCTTGCCTTCAATTGCATGCCCGATAGCAGCAATCTCATCAAGGGTATGGCCAGTATCGAATTGAACAGACATTGCACGCAGTGTAGCAATGATCACCGCAGCCGACGAACCAAGACCAGAACCCACAGCTAAGTCGGATGTTATATCGACTTTTACGCCATCCGTAATGTATTGTTCCATTTCCCTGATACACTGAGTAACATAGGGGTGTATTACAGTATCAAGGCCGGTCGTACCCAGGCTTGAACTTATAACGTGCCTGCCGGATGGCTGTACACTCACCCGTGTTCGCAGGTTCACTGCACATGCAATGGCCTTCTCACCATATACCACTGCATGTTCGCCAAAAAAATAGATCTTCCCGGGCGCGCTACAGGTAGTTATTGTCATACTAAAATATCATCACTCAATAATGATGCCCGCATATCCCACTACAGCAGATGTGTCGCCAGTTACGTCACCACTGGTAGTATAGTCGAGCAGGGTACCCTTTGAGGCACCCAGTGCTTTAGATGCCGTAAGCATTGCCGAGATGGGACCGTACCCGCAGACTGATGCATTTTTTTCTGCCAGGCGCCTGTAGAACCCATCAACATCCAGTTCCAGGACTGGTTCGATAAGATATTTGTCAGTCTCCTTTGCCACACTATCTTCCACGTAATGGCTAAAGTCACTGGAAGCAATGATAACGATCCTGTTATCACTATCCTTTATAGCCTGTGCCAACTGGTCCCCTACTTCTATGGCAGTCTCCCGGTCCTGCAATCCCATGCATATGGGGACAATACTAAACCCTTGGGAAAAACGATACTGCAGAAAGGGGAGCTGGACCTCAATGGAATGTTCATACTGGTGTGCGCTCTCATCCAGGTCGATTATTCCGCCAAGAAGTTGTTTCACCAGTTCTTTGTTGGCAGGCACATCCCCTAAGGGAGTATTCCATGTTTCCCGGGATACAGCTACTACAGAGCCCAGCCCCGTATGGTTCGGACCCAGCAGCACGTATGTGTCAGCTTCAGGTAAAGCATTATAGACATTAGCGGCAGTTGTACCGGAATAAGGATAGCCTGCATGGGGTACCACAGCTCCGGTAACGTCCCTTACACCTCCGGTTATATTAGTAAAACACCTTTTTAGTTCCCTTTTCAGGTATTTTGGAATACCTGGGTAGAACTGTCCTGATACAGCTGTTCTCCTCAAATCCTGCACCACCTCACATAGTATGTTATTGAAATTACTTATAGCTCTGTTTCAAAATCCTCTAACTTGTAATTAAAGGGGATGCTTTTTAATGCAGTGGTCTGCTTTGCTATCAGGTAATATACCAGTGAAAGGGCCTTTCGCCCTTTATTGTTAGTAGGAATTATCAAGTCAACGTTAGAGGTTGAGTTGTTAGTATCACACAGTGCAACAACCGGAATGCCGATACTCACTGCCTCCTTGATCGCCTGGCTATCTCCATGTGGGTCTGTTACCACCACAATATCCGGTTCCGTATATAAATCCAGGCTCGGATTTGTAAGTGTCCCTGGTATGAACCGGCCTACTATGGCCTTAGCACCGATGGTCTTTGCCAGCATCTTGACAGGATGATGCCCGTACTGTCTTGCAGACACGATCAATATCTTAGTGGGATCATATTTTGCAAGCATTGCTGCTACCAATCGTATTCTTTCATCTGTGGACTGTATGTCCAGCACATAAAGCCCATCTGTCCTTACCCTGTAGACAAACTTCATCATATCCTTTGTCTTCTGCTGGGTACCGATATGGATACCGGCTGCAAGGAATTCGTCCAGAGGGACTATGGAATCGTAACCGGCGTCTTTTACTACTTCAATATCACTTTCCATTTTTACACCTTTGAAATTATATTATACTCATCATCATTATCATTCAATTACTACTTTGTTGCATTATTATCATTTAATATCCTAATTTGATTTCGCTTCGTTCAACCGTTTGACCGTTACCGGGATTGTTCCCATTTTAAGTTCCCGTAATGCAATCTCTATAGGCTCGCCTGAATCATCTTCCAGAAGCACAGGTGCCCCCATTGATATCTGCAAAGCACGTGCGCCTATGATGCGTGCACGTTCATAACGGGTTAATTTATCTTCGTTCAATTGTTTCACCTCAAAAATAAATAGGAGTGACTGCATACTTTGAATGACAGCATAAAACTGATACGTTTAACTGATACGCTCAACTAATACGCTCAACTAATACGTTTAACTAATACCTTACACTAATACCTTACACTAATACATTTGCTCCCGGAGTCCCTCCGGGAATGGTTACATATTCTGTACATTGCATGTTGATTTTCCTTTTGAGGGTTTTGGATAATTATGGAAACCTGAATGGGGTTGCTGAGATTCGAACTCAGGTTGCGGCGTCCCGAACGCCGTAGGATGGTCCAGGCTACCCTACAACCCCTACTGGTATGGGGCGAAGGTTTCCACCAGTTTTATGTGGGAGAGCAGCATCCTGCGGCAGCAATATCTATCGATACCAAGGTCGTCCAGGACTTTTCCCGGATTCTCGAATTCTGACACGCGTCTCTCATACTCTTCCCATGAACTGGCAATGACCTTCCCACATGTGAAACATCTTACCGGAATCATTTTAATGGCTCATCTATATGATTTCTGGGACTTGGCTCTTGCACCTGGTCCACCGAACTTCTTTGTTTCCTTCTGTCTTGAATCATTGACCAGAAGGCTCCTGTCATAAGCAAGCATTGCGTCCTTCACTGCCAGGTCCCCGGTCCATTCAACGATACCCTTTCCAATGGCAGTCCTGACTGCATTTGCCTGACCCATGATACCCCCGCCACGTACATTTACATCAATGTCGATCTTTGAGGTTACATTATCACTCATAAAGGCTACAGCTTCCAGTATCTTGAGTCTTGCTATTTCTGGTTCGTATATTTCTATGGGTTTTTTGTTAACCCTTATGCGGCCTACGCCTTCTGTGATCTTGGCCCTGGCAATGGCAGTCTTATTTTTTCCTGATGTATTGATGATCTTGACCATTCATCTTCCTCCTGATTAGGATTTAGCACCCAGTCGTTTGCTAAGTTCCTCAAGCCTGATATACTTGACAGAGCTCAATTTATTCATATTAGCTTCAGCAATGGATACTTTCTCTTCACTGCTCATTGCATCTGGCACCCCGATAAAGGTTTTCAGTCTTGACATGGCATCCTTGCCTCTTGCTCTTTTATATGGCAGCATACCTCGTATTGTTCTTTTTATTATGTGGTCAGAGCGTCTCGGGAAGTATGGCCCGAATTCTCTATTGCCCCTGTCAACGGCCTGTTTGTATTCACCAAATGTGGCAATCTTTGAACCGGAAATTACAGCTTTCTCGGCATTTACGATGAATATCTCTTCACCTTCAAGAAGCCTTTTGGCTACAACACTGGAAAGCCTGCCCAGTATCATTCCATTTGCGTCTATAATTGTCATTTCACCGCACCTCACTGCATTATCTTCACACCGGAACCATTGGGGTTCTCTTTAACCAGGTCCTCGATGTTAAGGCAGGACCCCCCTTTATTCGTGATCTTTTCCTTTGCACTTTCGCTAAAGTCCAGTGCAGCTACTATTACCTTATGTTCGATGTTACCGGAACTCAATACTTTTCCCGGCACGATAACAGTTTCATCTTCACTGGAATATCTGTTGATCTTGCTAAGGTTCACTTCAGAATAATTCCTTGTGGGGCGTTCAAGACGCCTTGCAATGTCCCGCCATATATTCACTTTATTTTCGCGGGATAAGGCCTTGAGGTCGCTGATAAGGCCTACTATGCGTGGATTTGTTTTTCTGATTATTTTGCTCAATTGTTGTTCCTCCGTATGACCCTGAAAAGGGCCTGACTCACGCAGATTCGCTGCGTTCGGGTCTGTACGGCCCATACGCCATAGGATATTCAAATCCCTACGGTCAGGTTATTTGGAAATTAAAACCAAATTAACTCTGATGCATCTGTGAGTTATATTAATTACTTAATACTACGACGGCTTCATATTACTTGTCAATATAAATAATTTGTTATGTATGGGGTTTTTTCAGTTGAAACCCAAGTTTAATAAATATTGCAATTTTTTTACAAATAAACTTTTTTATATAATCCCATTCAATTCTATAGATGGATTGATCATCAATTCCATCAAAACCCCGACAAACCCTTTATAGTACCCACACACCATGCGCACAAAGCACCCCATACACACCACCCTGAGCACAGAGGCCATGAGCGTCCTCAAACGCTATGAGCAAGAGCTGGGCGCCAAGAACATCGTGCTGGAGCGTGCACTGCTGGGCATGGACAAACTCCGCTTTAATGAAAAAGTCGATACCCAGACTATTAGCAAGGTCATTAAAAGAGTAAAAACAGGGATATACGGTTTTGATGACCTCGTAGAGGGTGTGGCATACCAGAGGGCTTTATTGTTGTAGCAACAGGCACACCAGGCACAGGCAAGACCACATTTTCCATGCAGTTCCTGCTTGAAGGGATAAAGAAAAATGAAAAATGCATTTTTTTCTCGTTCGAAGAAAAGGTCGAGCAGCTTATTAAACAGTCCGTTCGTTATGGGTAGGACATTGGAAAATACCTGGAGAAGGGGTATCTGGAGATATTTGGATTCACCATGCTCTCAACTGAAGAGATTATTGAGATAATTGACACCTTCAAACCAAAACGAATTGTCTTTGATTCGCTGAATATTTTTTCTGATATTACAGACATAAGAAAATCTTCAGAGTTGCGGAATATTATCAAAGTGATCAAAGAGAAAAAGATCACATGCCTTGCAATCACAGAAAAAAAACACGGTCTTGAGGTAAAGGAATTTGATGATTTTGATTTTATGGCTGATGGTATTCTTTTCTTTGATAAAAAATTAACAAATGAACTGGATGTGCAAAAAACCTATTTTGTTGAAATCCAGAAAATGCGATTAACGAAGATCAATGAGACCTCTCAGCATTTTATTTTTACAGACAAGGGAATTGAAATTAAAAGTCCGGGCGGTCTTGCAAAGGCGTTAAAAAAACATTCATCGGTCTATAGCCCCTAAACGATTTTGCATTAAATTTCACTCTGGAATTTTTACTCAGAGCATGAAATTAATCTCGAAAAAATACGATATATACCCCAACCTAATTCCTCCATACCGCACCCGCTTTCCTTCACAACTCACCTCCTCCCCACAGACATAATATACATCGCCCGCTCATCATCCTCCATGTGCAACAGCCTATCTGCCGCATCATCATCAAAGGCCCCTATAACCACAGTCCCCATACCCAGCCAGACCGCCTGCAGGTAAACATTTTACGCCGCATGTCTCACATCTCCATATGTACATACCATACGTTCCTTCCATAGTATCCTTTCCAGTGTCACCAGCATGCGCATGCACTTCCAACGGCCAACTGCGCTCGCACATGTTGATGAGAGGACAGCGGGAAGCCTGGCCAATCCTTGGGCATTTTAGGCGCCTGGATTGCTGTTCGAATCCGCGTTGTCCAACTTGAAGTTTTTGTTTGGCTGTGGTTTGCTTATAAAGAAAATGCTCACTTTTTTCGCATTTTCTAAGCCTACGGGAAAGTATATACTTTACTACACGTTGAAAAAAATTAGGGATTTGGCGGGCTGGAAGGGATTTGAACCCCTGGCCGATGGATTAAGAGTCCATCGCTCTGCCTGTCTAAGCTACCAGCCCGTACTGAAGCTTTCTCATAATTATATTATCATGATATATACGTTTCGTAGACGGTGCATGAAACATTGCTATACGCTATAAAAAATGTAGAAAACGAACTTTTCACAGAAACTTATTAATAACTAATTTATACATCAATATGGAATATATAGCAAACAAAAAATCGGAAAATTAGTGATATGAACAAAGACCTTCTTATGTGGGATGAAACACTTTTCAAGGATCCGGACTTATTTGAGCTTGACCACATACCGGAATACTTCGTCCACCGTGAGTCCCAGATGCAGGCACTCATGTACTGTGTCCGGCCTGCTATGCGCGGCGCAAGACCCGTCAATGCTTTCTGTATAGGTCCTCCTGGCACTGGCAAGACCACGGCAATACACAAACTATTCGAGGAGATCGAGAAATCCACACCAAAGGTAATTCCCGTTCATATCAACTGCCAGACCAATTCCACCCGGTTTACTGTCTACTCACGGATATATAAAAAACTGTTCAATATAGCCCCCCCGTCCTCAGGTGTCTCATTCCAGAAGATCAATGAAAAAATAACCAGTCATCTGGCAGATGAAAAAAAGATACTGGTTGCCGTCCTGGATGATATCAACTACCTTATGCATGAAGGTGAACATGACAAAGTGCTCTATTCGCTGCTGCGCGCCCATGAAACAAATCCCGGTGCCCGCATAGGTGTGATCAACATATTAAGCGATACCGGCATAGGATTTCATTTTGATCCGAAAGTGGAATCAGTCCTCCTGGCAGAAGAGATAAAGTTCCCCAGATATACAGGCGATGAGATACGGGACATCCTTAAAAACAGGAACAAACTGGGGTTCTACAATGACGTGGTCGGCACCGATGTGCTGGAAAAAGTTGTGGAATATACAGAATTGCTTGGCGATCTGAGGGTAGGTATTGACCTGTTCAAACGCTCAGGTCTCAATGCCGAAAGGCGGGCATCCCGTACCATCGAACTTGAAGATGTGGACAAAGCCTACGAGACCTCAAGGCTGGTGCACCTCACATACCTGTTAAAGTCATTAAAAAATGAAGAGAAAACCCTGCTGGAACTTATATGCAAGCACGCCGAGATCAAAACCGGTGAACTGTATAACGAGTTCCACGATAATACAGGCCTTGGTTATACCAGGTATTACGAGACCCTGGAAAAACTGTCAGCCTTAAAATTAATAAATGCCAGTTTCACAGGGAAAGGTACCAGGGGCAGAAGTCGCATCATCACCCTGCGGTACAGTGCAGACGAAATAACAAAAAGACTGTCATAAACATGACCTGTTTGGACATGTCCGGTATTTCCACTGGAAACTATACTAAATAATAAATCAGTGTGAAAAAAATGTGCAATTATTTTTTAAACTCAGTATAATTGCACTTACCGCAGGTCAGTCTATCCTTATGATCGGCAAGAAAGAACCCGTCACCGCAGCGGGGACAGGACTGTCTTAACCTCTTTATCGAATTATCTGAAACCTCGTAATAATTATGTACGGCCATTGTGATCACCTTATCTAATTTTACTCAACGGGTTCTTCTTCTGTCGGTTCTTCGCTTGCTGCTTCTTCTGCTATCGGTTCTTCAGCAACAGCTTCTTCTCCGGTTGATTCTTCCGGTGATTCGGCGGGTTCTTCTTCGCCTACTTCTTCTGCTGATACTATCGGTTCTTCAGCATCAGCTTCTTCCCCGGTTGATTCTTCCGGTGGTTCGGCGGGTTCTTCCTCAGCCTGCTTCTCGGTCTCTTCAATAGGTTTTAGCTCGTTTCGTTTCAGGATATATTTATTCTCTATTTCATTTGCCCTGTCCACATCTGAATATATTTTTGCATATCCAGTGGTACTTTGGGTGCCATATTCTGTCCTGATCTTATTAACGATCACCAGTTCATGCCGGGAGTTGAGTTGCGCAACCAATTTATTCTTGATCTCATCCCTGGAAGGGGTTGCACCAGTATGGGATATGTTGAACGTAATCTCTTTACGGTCTAATAATGTGTTTTCCCAGTCTTTTGTAATATTAATCTCCAAATTGAATCCTCCGTTTCGATATCATAAATATCTTGCTTTCCTTAATTATATCATGAAATATGTATTTTTCTGTCCTTTAACATCTTCAATGGTTTATATCTTTAATCACACTTCATCTTATCAAGCATATCATTTATCCGGTCCTTAACCTCTGGTGTGACAGTGACCATAATGCCCCCTTCATCAGGCAACCCGTAGATCACCACAGATGACACGGGTGCAAGCACTATAGCCGGTAGTGCTGCCAGGTCTTCTTCGCCATGAACCATGATCTGCACCGGGACATCCGCATCCATTGCATCAGATAAAGCCGATACCAGTTCGGGTTCTACGAAGCTTGGCGGGTTTGTAACATTTACATCACGAAAATTCGAGTGCCTGATACCTTCAATTATGTCAACACCAGCAGGCTTCCTGTGTGTTTTTTCATCGATAACAGATATATCTGGCACTGTCCCACACTGGAGTAGGTTGAAAGTGGAAATATCTCCTATGGCAATAAGTTTGGCAGGGCTGCCCATATCAACGAGCATCTGCCTGGTAGTATCTCCTTCATCCCCGCGATACAGGACCCCGAACTGCTTACGCATCTCGACACGCATGGAATCAGGAAGGCAGAATCTCTTGCCAAGGATGGTTTCGGGCATATGGTCACTACCGTACCTTCAGCACATATTTTCCGCGAATGTTGATATTAAGCTTTTTAGCAATGCAGGAGCGGGATGGATCAATGATCACTACAAATCCACTCCAGTCAGTGCTTAATGAATTAGAACCACAAACGCTACAGGTCGAACCGGTTACAATCCTGTGGCACTCACGGCAGGCTTGTTCGGTCAAGTCTACTTAGCCTCCGCAGACTCTTCTTTCTCTTTGACCGTCATGTTCTCTTTGATCCACTCGATTCTACCAAGTGCAGGCTGCCGCATGGTCAGGCCGATCTTACTGTCCCGCGGCTCACGTTCGTTTATGCTTAATGCAACGACCCTGGCACGCACATGGTCTCCTTCAGACAGTGACCTGTTGCTTTCCTTTGTTACAAGACGGGCATTCTTGGAATCAAATGAAATATATTCATCAGTTATCTGGCTCACATGGACAAGCCCGTCCATAGGTCCTATACCTATAAAAGAGCCGAACTCAACAATCTCAACAACACTGCCTTCTATGATCTCCTGCAGTTCAAGCTTAAAAACTATAGCGTCAAAAGTAGCATCATAATAAACTGCACCATCACCGGCAAGAATATGACCGTCACCTACTTCAACCACATCTATAATGGCAACAATGGCACCTAATGTCTTATCGATCTCCCCTTCCAACTTATCGATCAAAGCAATCCGGACTGCATTTTTAACATCATCCCCCAGCAGTTCAGGAGCAATGCGCACTGTATCTGCCAGTCTCACCTTATTGTACATTCAATAATCCTCTGATTTCTATAGTTAATGTGTTTAGTTAATTATGTTTATGGATCTAAAATATGTATCACAACGAACATCTTACATTATTTCAAGATGATCCTTTCCGCGTAAGTACACTATTGTGATGTCCTTACTACATAATCTTTTCTTAAGTTCCGCATCATTGGTAAAAACCGCTGCCTTCTCTTCCATGGCTAATTTCACTATTGCGTCATCTGCATTCCCTTCTGTAATTATCTCACTGCAATCCCGGGCCAGTCCGAGACCAACGTTCGCAGACATTTTATCTTTACCCCTGGCAAACTTCTTTATACCATTCAGTTCCCTGGTCACTGATGAAGGAACAATAAAATCCTTGAAACCAAGACGCCCAAGTTCCTTGAAGATATCCAGACCGAACTGGACCGGGACCATGAATGCATTAGTATCTATTATAACTTTCATATTATATCATCAGGTTCATTCGTTTATGATACCGGAACCGATGAGTCTCCACCTGGCACCGACCCTTCTGCTGATCGCCACATTGTCTTCAAAATCTGCGCAGACCGGTCTTTTCAGTTTGACCTCAACAATATCCTTACGTACACTGGTCACTACGCCAACTGTGGTGGCAGTGCCTATATTGAGCATAAGCGGTTCATTGGAATGAATCGGTTCTATTACCAGTTCATCGGCTGAACCTACAACACGTTCTAACAACCTTACTTTCATGAGGAATTTA
Organism: ANME-2 cluster archaeon; assembly: GCA_014237145.1. Taxonomy (NCBI): domain Archaea; kingdom Methanobacteriati; phylum Methanobacteriota; class Methanomicrobia; order Methanosarcinales; species ANME-2 cluster archaeon. The sequence continues at coordinate 27,340 of JAAXOC010000010.1, read as the reverse complement.
TCCCGTGTAGGGGGCAGAGTATCAGGCTTGCCTGCCACTTGACCTACAAGACTATCACTTTTTGTGATCGATGGATCAAGTTTGGTTCCTACGCCTACCAAACCGCCTGGCGTGGCCTCTTCTACTTTTTCACTACCTGCCATAATGTTGATAATAGTGGTCAGGATGGATTCCCACCTGACTGTCCCTCCCGATTCTACCTTCCGGCCAGGTCTTATTTCAATATTATCACCGGATTTAAGGGTTCCCAAACTCAGGGTCCCGCCTATAACGCCGCCCGTTATCTTGCCGGGTTTGGAGCCTGGTTTATTAACGTCAAAGGAACGGGCAATAAGCATCCTGGCAGGTTTATCCAGTATCTGTTCCGGGGCGGGGATATGTTCTTCTATAGCCTGTATCAGTATGTCCATATTAACACTCTGCTGGGCAGAAACGGGAATGACAGGCGCACCTTCTGCCACTGTACCTTTTACAAAATCCAATATCTGATGATAGTTCTCTATCACATCGTCCTTGCTTACAAGGTCGATCTTATTCTGGACTATTACAATGTTATTGATCCCGATTATGTCCAGTGCCATCAGGTGTTCCTTGGTCTGGGGTTGCGGGCATTGTTCATTGGCCGCAATTACCAGGACAGCACCGTTCATTATGGCAGCACCTGAGAGCATTGTGGCCATAAGGGTCTCGTGACCGGGTGAGTCTACAAATGATATGGTCCTGATTGGTTCTGTATTTTTACCGCAGTGTTCACATTTTTCAGCAACTGTATAACTATCGGGATGCAGGCATTTCGGGCATTTCATGAATGTGGCATCTGCATAGCCTAAACGGATTGAGATGCCGCGCTTTATTTCCTCACTGTGCTTGTCTGTCCATACGCCGGACAGGGCACTTACAAGGGTGGTCTTGCCGTGGTCAACATGGCCCACGATGCCGATGTTAACGGAAGGTTGTTTCAATTATATGTTTCCTCCAATGATAAATAATTGGGAATGATGATGCCTTATAGTGGTACTCTTCATATTTAATAACTTACATTGTGCTCAATATTCACCATTCGTATGTGTGTAATATGTCATCTGACCTGATTGCAGCTTTTTGTCGACCCAGGCTTTTACGTACTTCTTTACCATGAACCTGCCGGATGGTATCAGTAATATGAACCCTGTAATATCGGTCAGTATACCTGGTGTGAGTAGCAGGATCGACCCAATAAGCACGAGCATGCCGTCGAACAGGACATCCCCGGGCATGTGCCCATAGGATAATTCAGTCCGGATGCGCTGCCATACACCCAGTCCCTGGTGTTTTGCCAGGGCGGCCCCGGCTATGCCTGTTATGACTACAATGCCCAGGGTAGGTAAGGCTCCGATGCTTTTCCCGAGTTCGATGAGTATGTAGAGTTCTACAAAGGGTACTATTACGAACAGGGCCAGTAAGGTTAAGAACATGGTGTGGTGTTTCCTTATATGTGGGTTTATAGTGGATTGGTGTGTATTTGTGGTTCAAGGATAATAAATCCGGCGGCACTTATATGCCTTAATGATTGCCAGATGGGCGGGTAGAATGCAGGGGATATTACTTAATCAAGAAGGATAACTGCCTTTGAATGGGTTGTGATATATGGCTGATAGTATGTATGCCCGCAGGGCGGATGTTCTGGTCCACCAGATCAATCTTTGCATTAATCACGTCACTGCTTATCATATTCCAAGCCTGGCCTTCCTTGCTGTATCATATACTTCGTAATATGGTTTGAAATCATAATATTGTGTAAGGGACGATGTTTCAAATTCTATGCGTTTTTTCTCGTCCCTTGAATAGATAGGTTTTCCATGTTTTATTACCTGACTTTTAAACCTGATGGTAGAGCCGTTAAGGATCCTGAGGTCTACCACTTTTTTTTCAGATAGTGCCTTTTCAATCTTTATTGCAAGTCTGGAGGGATATAGGGGGTCCTCTTCTAAGAGGGATGGGTCCTTTAAATGGACGGCAATGTCTATATCGCTTTTTTTGTGCATTGTGTTCTTTGCATGTGACCCGAAAAGGTAGGCAAAGAGGATGTCAGGTTCTTTTTCCAGTATTTTTGAGATGTTTTCCACATGTGTATATTGTAAAACAGTCTTTATAAAATCTTTGAACATTTCATGTATTTGATTTTAGACTATTCATTTACTTCATATATTATTCATCATTTATTCCGTACTACTGTGAAATGTTGTAACCAAGGCCCCTGGATGGCCTGCCAATTATAGAGCTAAATAAGATCACAGCTATACTGGCAATGAAGATATTCTCCTTCAACCTGGTTGCATGTTTGAAAAAAGATATGAGAAATCAGTAATATTTTTTCTCATTTCTCTCTCCTGTGGGTACACTTTTTAAATATGTAAAAGCAATCCGAATCTGTATATTTAATATCTTTTTAATCCATTCATTATGCATCGACTCATACACAAACGCTGCCCATATACTTTATTATTATTTTAGTATTTTTAAGAAAAACTGACATCATATAGTTCAAAAGTGCCGTTAGTGATGGTCCAGACATCATATACTCCAGGAACATCTCCAAACTCATCAAATACCTTATGTCCTGATGGTCCATTATAATCAATCTGCCTCATGGCCGACTTGATGGCAGTGGCGTTGGTTGTACTGCCCGCCTGTTCCATTGCCATCGCAATAGTTTTAATCATATCATAACCCTCTGCGGCATAGATACCTGGATCTTTATGATATTTAGCATTATAATCTGCCTTAAAGTTACTATATTTTGGATCAGTGGCAGGATAAGTGATCAATATGCCTTCGGCAGCATCTCCCACCAGTTCAATGAATTTATCGGATTTGTGCGTTTCCGAACATAACCATTGTGTTTCAAGTCCAAGTTCCGTTGACTGTTTAAAGATTATGGACGCTTCCTTCACATAACTCACTAACATCACTGCAGGAGGATGTTCTGCTTTCAGGTTAGTAAGTTCTGATCTGAAATCTGTCCTGCTTTCGTCGTGTGGTACCTGAATTAATACCGTGCCTCCCAGGGCTTCGAATTCATCGACAAAAACATCCTTTAATCCAACACCATATTCATTATTGATATACATGACACCCATTTCAGTATAGCCCAAATCTCTGGCAAGTTGTGCCATGACCTTTCCCTGAAAGCTATCAGATACAAGGACCCTGAAGAAATAGCCGTCCTGCCACTGAGAAAGTTTGGGTGACGTGGATATGGAGATTAATACAACCTCCTTTTCCTGGGCCAACGGTGCTATTGCCAGGGTATTAGTACTTACAACAGCGCCCAGTATGACAGGGGCTTTATCCATGTCCGCAAGTTTATGTAAGGCACTTACCGTATCAGCAGCTTCACCCCTGTTATCATCGCATGTGAATATAATCTGCTTCTCGTTTATACCACCTGCAGCATTTATCTCTTCAACCGCCAGTTCTGCGCCATCTTTAACATTTTGACCGTACACTCCCAAATCGCCGGTTAACGGAAGTATACCCCCAATATTTACGGTTTTTTCTTTTTCAGGCTCTTCCACACATCCGGATAATACAATAAACAGTACCATTATGGAAATGATTATCGAAATTGAAAAAACATTCTTTATTGTCATAACAATCCCCCTTTACTTTAAATTCCTTTGTGATGTTTACTATTTAAAATTATCTGATAATGCCAGTATCTTGATATAAATTCTTTAACTTTCTAATGTTTTATGTACTATTGTAGTAATATAGAAGCCATCTGACAATTACTAGCAAGAACCAATTTCTCACTCCTTTTCCGAGATAAAGGGTGAATTAACCTTCTTTTTCTTACGATTTTAAATTATTGAAATGATGTCAACCACCAAGGTAAAGCTTCTTGATTTGTGAATTTGCCAGCAATTCCCCACTTTCTCCCTGGAACTTGTTTTTTCCCATATCCAGAACATACCCCCGGTGGGATATTTTTAATGCTTTATAGGCATTTTGTTCAACAATCAGAATTGGTATACCACCCTGGTTAATTTCGGCGATTTTATCAAATAAAGCTTTTTTATATTTAGGTGAAAGACCCATTGATGGTTCATCCAGTAATAACAATGCTGGTTCAAGCATGAGTGCTATTCCTATTGCCAGTATCTTGCGCTCGCCACCACTTAAGTAACATGCTCGAATATCTCTTCTGTCATATAGGGATGGGAACCGAGAAAAAACCAGTTCTTTACCCTTTTCCACCATATTAGGTCTGGTATATGCTCCCATTGCAAGGTTTTCTTCAACAGTGAGAGAAGGAAATACATTTTTATCCTGAGGAACAAAGGAAATTCCCTTCCTGATTAAACGGTGAGGATCAATTCCTTTTATCTGTTCACCTGCAAAAAAAATAGTACCACCTTTAGGCTTGAGCAGACCAAAAATTGTCTTAAGTACCGTACTCTTACCTGCACCGTTGGGTCCTATTATGCATACAATTTCGCCATTATCCACTTCCATATCCACACCATGGAGGATTTCCAGATTTCCATAACCTGAAATCACTTCCCTCAATTCCAGCAGCATACTACACGCCCAGATAGGCTTCAATTACCCGTTCATTTGTTTTTACTTCATCAGGCGTACCCATGGCAATATTTTTACCATGATCAAGTACATACACCCTATCACATAACCTACTAACAACACTCATATTGTGCTCAATGATCAAAAACGTAATGTTTCTATCTCTCATTTCCTTAATCGATTCAATAATCTTATTGACAAGGACAGGATTTATACCTCCTGTGGGTTCATCAAGTAATAGAATCTCAGGATCTGTCATGAGCGCCCTGGCAAGTTCGAGGAGTTTTTGCTGACCGAAACTTATGCTGCTTGCATATTCATTTCTCAACTGAACAAGATTAAAAAACTCCAGCAGATCCATTGCTTTTTTATAATTCTCATAATCTTGCTGTTTGACACCTAATCCAAACCAGGCACTCCAGATATTTTCACCTTTCTGGGCTTTAGAAGCGATTAGCATATTCTCCATCAAGGTCATTTTTTTAAAAAGATTCGGCAATTGGAAAGTTCGACTTATTCCCATATTGATTATATCATAGGGCGCCATACTTTCGATATGTGTTTCATTATAACTTATTTCACCATTGTCTGCCGGATAATAACCTGTGATCACATTAAACAGCGTACTCTTGCCTGAACCATTAGGGCCGATAAGACCACATATCTCTTTTTTCTCAACATTAATAGTGCAATTGTCCAGTGCTGTAAGTCCACCGAATCTCTTTGTCACATTTAAGACGCTAAGCATTATGTTCAGCCTCTGATTTATGTATGAATCTTTTTTCTCCCAGTAGTCCCTGGGGTCTAATTATAATAAGAACAATAAGTATTAGCCCGATTATAAGCTGCCGGACAGGACCATAGATGTCTGAAGACATACCCGAAAATCGTAAAAGTTCGGGGACCAGTATCAAGATAGCAGCTCCAAGGATGGAACCTTTATTGTTGCCCATACCACCCAGAACCACCATTACCAGTACACTAATGAGTGGTGTTATGCCAAAATCCTTTGGACTTATATACTGGATATAGTGAGCGTACAGACTTCCTGCTAACCCTGCAAAGAAGGAGCAGATCATCATTGTCTGGAGTTTGAATTTAAAGGTATTTTTGCCTAAATTTATTGCTGCGGTCTCATTTTCACGGATGCCCTTAAGCACACGTCCAAAGGGTGATTTAATCAACCGTTCCATGAATAAATAAGTAAACAGGACAAATATCAGGGCAAAGATTGTAAAAGATTCATAGCTACTAAAACTGATCCCAAATATTTCCGGTCTAACTATATTGCTAATACCAAACTGCCCGTGGGTGAGCCAGCGCTCATTATGGGAAACAAGTCTTATAATCTCGGCAAAACCAAGCGTGGCAATAGCAAAATAATCGCCTCTGAGCCTTAATGCAGGAATACCAATAAGCAGTATGAATATTACCGCAGCTAAACCGCTACAGATGAGACCAATGATATATGGCACGCCCATGTCCACTGTCAGCAGCGCAGACGTATATGCACCAATACCGAACATAGCAACATGCGATAGATTGAATAACTTACCATAGCCAAGCTGGATATTAAAACTGATTGCCAGAATTGAATATATCAGAATCAGTATAATGACATGCAGGCAATATGATTCGATCAACCGATCCTCTCCTTATAGCCAAATATGCCTTCAGGTTTAAGCAGAAGCACCAATATCATGATGGTAAACGCCACAGCATCCTTATATTGGGAAGGAAGAGCAATGAGTGCAAAGTTTTCGGTAAGTCCTATCACCATTCCGCCAATGAGTGCACCGCGGATATTACCTACTGAACCAATTATTATGGCGGCAAGTGCTTTAATCAGAATTAACAGCCCCATACCTATCTGCAGGTTGGTATTGATTCCGATAAGTATGCCTCCAATTGCAGCAAATGATGAACTGATTATCCACAGCACCATTAATACCCGGTCATTATCTATTCCTACCACTCTTGCCATTTCCTCATTGTCAGAGGTAGCACGAAGTGCTGTTCCGATACGGGTAAAATTAAGAAAGGCAAAGAGGAGGAACATTGTTATTGCTGCTGTGAATATCATCACTATCTGAACAAGTGTAATACTGGCGCCAAAGAATTCTATGGGTGTTGCCGGCGGCAGGTCAAAAACTTTTATATCACGCCCCCAGCAGAGCTGTGCCAGGCTTTGTAGTACTATTGAAACACCAATGGAAGCTATTAAGAGACTCAGGCTGTCTACCTTCTGATTTCGAAGAGGTTTGAAGACCATAATATCCGTGGTCAAACCTATAAGTACGACCAGAAGTAAAGCGATAGAAATGGCTATGGGAAGGGATAATTCCATAGATATCAGGGCAAAAGTAAAATAGGCACCGATCATCACAAGTTCACCATGTGAAAAGTTAATGAAATGCAATATGCCAAAGACCATAGTAAGACCTATTGCCACCAATGCATAAGTGCTCCCTGCAATAATCCCGTTTACAATCAACTGTGCAACTACACTCATGTGTTTCTCCAGTATAGTTCTGATTGAAAATGTTTGATTGTCTAGATATTTATGTTGTATTGTCAATTAACATTTCGGTTGTATCCCAACATTGGCTAAAGTTTGCCTTTGGAAGTAATTATATTGCTATCATACTTTATATAATTTAAGTTCTAATTCTTCATCATCGGTAAAACAGTTGCATATTAACCTCAAAGTTATGGTGTTAAATATCTATATGATTACTATCTTATAATTTCACATGCTCCCCCCACATCTCAAAGGCTACATCCAGATCGCCACCGCAGGCGTCCTGTTCGGTCTTATCGGTATCTTCGTAAAACTTACCACCCAGATGCCCCTTGGCTCTATCATTTTTTATCGGCTTCTGTTCGGTCTCTTTGCCATTGCTCTATTCTTCGCATGCTGCCGCCGCCTAAGCGAACTTCGGCTCGGCCAAAAAAAACAGTATATCCTCCTGCTGGGCCTGATGCAGGCAGGCACCATGCTCTCCTACTTCTTATCGGTAAAATATACATCAGTCTCAATTGCAGCACTACTACTCTACACAGCTCCTGTCTACGTCATCCTGCTCTCCCCCTTCCTGCTTAAAGAGTACATCAACCGCAGGAGCATCTTTGCACTGGCCATATCTATTACCGGGGTCATCCTGGTCATCCGGCCAGATACACTTTTCCAAGATGTGGATCACACCTACCTCATCGGGCTTGCCGCCGGGCTGGTGTCAGGCCTGTTATACGGTGGGATGATAATTACCTCAAGATACCTGAAGGACTACTACACAGGTACGACCCAGGGTGCATGGGCACTGCTCATAACCTTGCTGATCTTCTCCCCATATTCGGTTGCTATCACAGCAGAAGTACTGCTGGACAACCTGGCCGTACTTGTCCTGTTCGGCCTCATATCTACTGCCCTGGCCCTGGTGCTCTATCTTAGCGGCCTCATGCAGGTACGGGCACAAAACGCCAGCATCGTAGCACTGCTGGAGCCGGCCAGTGCCGTGGTCTTTGCCTACCTCATCCTCAGCGAACCTGTCACCACATCCATGCTGGCAGGCGGGGCACTGATATTACTTGGTGCCGTAATTATTTCCAGGGAGCGACCAGTGGAAATTGCTCATGAGTGAAAATATCTATCCTGGTTGAAATTGAAAAATCAAGAATGAGAAAAATAGGGATGTAACCACAACCCTATGTTTGTTCCGATCCTCCTTTATTCTCGCCACCGAGGTAGTTCTGGCATCATTTCATCAGCCATTTTTTCGGCTTCCTCTCTCGTTTTACCCATAAACTGCATCGCTGCATTTACACTTCCTTCCCTCACCTGTTCTTTAGTCGCCAACTCACTGCTTTGCTGGTCCTGACAGTGGATGCAATACCTATCATCAAATTTGGATGCCGTCTTTTCATCAAGTGGCATCCCGCAACTTTCACATTGTTTCATTTTTGCGTCTTCATCACATTCCCAGAGTCCAAAGGCGTTATTTTCCGTGTCAATACAAACCGCAGCATATCCTATACCGGGTATAGTCGTCTTGGGAACAACTACTTTACCGCCGAGTTTTTCAACTTTGGCAATATGCTCATCCACTGACGGAACATCAACATAGTTGACAATTGTATCTTGTGGTTCTTCTCTTTTTACCAATCCGCCACCAAGACCTTCCTCATCGTTTTCAGCAGTAGTGGTAATCGCATAGTAATCTATTGGTCCTGGAAATTTTTCAATATTCCAGTCAAATAATTCTGCGTAGAACTTCTTCGCTCGTTTCATGTCATCTGCCGGTACTATAAAATGGGTTATTGTTGACATTATTATTTACCCCCTTTTATAACGTAACTTCGTCCTTTAAATAACTTTGTTTTACAAAGGCGGGGGTTCGGAATTTTATTTAACGTTGTGCATCTACATGAAAATTAAGACCACGGGAGCTAATTTGGAAAAACGAAGCGGAGTCGTATAGCTGCTATTGTGCGAAGGAGTGAGCCATTATTTTTCAGCAATAACCAGCATCTCAAAATCTTCAGTTGTAAGTTTATCATTCCTTGAAAAGGCTCCGAGTTTTGCTCCATAAATATCAATCTTTTTAAATTCGAGTGATTTTAATAGCCATGTAATTTCAGAAGGCACATAATATCTTTCATTACATTCCAATTCTTTCTTATTTCCAAAATCATCTTCTACAGTTGTAATATTGAAATCCCGAAATGTCATTAAATCAAAAGTATTCTTACTATTGGTTGCATTTCCCTCTTCTGTTGTTGATGCACAAAATTCCTCAACTGAATGAAACAACGGGAATAATCCATTAAGTGTTGTAAAAATCAGCTTGCCGGCAGCCTTTAAAGAACTGGCTGCATTTCGGAGGATTTTATAATTCAGTTCATCTGTTTCCATTAATGGAAACGCTCCTTCGCAGAGCATTATTGCCAAATCATATTCATTCTTAAATGGCAAATTCCTTGCATCATGTTTTTGAAAATCTATTTGCAGGTTTTGAGCTTTTGCTTTTGCTTTTGCTTGCTCCAATTGTGATTCTGACAAATCAATTCCTATAACCTTGTATCCCCTTTCTGTTAATTCGATCGAGTGTCTGCCAGTTCCACATCCTATATCAATAATGCTTAGCGATTTATTATAATTAATTTCTTTTTCGATGAAATCACACTCACCAATTGTGCCTTGTGTAAAGTTTTCATTATCATATTTTTTACCATAGTCTTCAAATAGTGTTTCATACCATTGTTTCATTTTATTTCTCCATGTCTTAGCTTGCTCTTTCGCATAACTCTGGTATATCTGAGTTCGTATATCCTTACAATTTAGCAGTATATCGGATACTATCTATTTCTTCTCTTATTATTTTATAAAACCGTTTGTTAGCATATTGTTCTTTCCAGGGTGAATGCCCGCATTTTTTAATAAGGTAAAACCGAAAATCTTTTATAACATTCTTTAAAGGTGTATGTATTCCTTCTGCAGGATGTGGATCGTAATCTCCATGGATTGCAACAACAGGACATTTAATTTGTTTTCCAAATTCCAAAAGTGATCCTGTTTTTCTTAATTTTGATGCTTCGTTCCATACTAATTGAAATGTATTTCCTTCAGCCAAAATTCTATCATGCTCTTCTGTTTCAATTTCGATTGTTTTGAAATTGTCTGTTTTTGATACCAGTTCGCCAAGCCTGATAATTTTTTTTTCCTGTTCTTCTGTTTCAGGAGAATTCAATTCATCTGTAATAAATTGGAAATCTTTGTTTTCTTTAGAGTTCAAACGGCTGAATCTTTTTTCTTTTAGACTTTTGACGTATTTCTCTTCAAATGGACCACTGCCGACGAGAATTAGTTTATTTGTCAAAGAAGGATATCTTGCTGTTATGATATATGCTAACCATGCTCCCCAGGAATGTCCAATTAACGTAATGGGTAAGTCTCCAAAGGCCTTTAAGACACCGTATAATTCCAATACTTGCCCTTCGAGAGATGTTTTGGTCTGGATTGGTTCTAATACACCATAATTCTTTGATAATTCTCTTGCAATTGCAGCAACACTACCTGGTGCTCCAGGTCCGCCATGAATTACAGCAACTTGAAATGGTTCTTTTCCATAATATCTAACATTTATCATTCTGGAGTGCACCCATCAGTGAGGAGCTCTACGGCAGACTGGCCGGGGACGGTATGGGCTGGACCTGCGGGATGGCCCGCACTGCCGGGGCTGTGGGTACAGGTGCCTTCTCAAGCACAAGCCGGACTGTTATCTTCTCCTGTCCCCTGAACATCTCAACCTCAATAGGATCACCCACATTATACTTGTTAATAACTTTTATCATGTCCTGGACATTGTTTATCTGGATGTGGTCCATATTGATGAGGATGTCAGCCATCTCAATACCCGCCTTATCAGCCTCACTGCCGCTCACCACGTTGGTAACAACCACACCCTTGTCAGTGGGCAGGTTGTAGAAGTTCATGATTTTCTGGTTAATGTCCACTGCATTAATGCTTATCCACGGGCGCACTATCTCTCCATGCTCTCGCAGTTGTTCAGCAATCCACAATGAGGGCTGGATGGGCAGGGCAAATCCTATACCCTGGGCAAAAGGTATAATTGCACTATTCACACCGATCACCACGCCCTGGCTGTTAATCAGGGGAACGCCACTGTTACCTGGGTTGATGGCCGCATCGGTCTGTATCAGCCCCTCCATGAATGTCATCTCGGTCTGGATGGACCGGTCGATAGCGCTTACCACTCCTGCGGTAACGGTAGGCCCGCCCACAAGCCCCAGCGGACTGCCTATTGCAATAGCCATTTGTCCTATCTTTAAGTTGTTATTCTTTGCCATTTCAGGTACCGGCAGGTCAACGGCCGCAATATTGATCACTGCCAGGTCCATCATTGTGTCCATCCCGCGAAGCTGTGCAGGGAAGGACCTCCCGTCCTCCAGTGTCACTTTGATATCAGAGGAGCCCAGCACCACATGGGCATTGGTCAGGATGCAGCCTTCCGAATCGATTATGAATCCTGAGCCCACGCCCGGTACCGGATGCACATGGAGGTGGGCATCCTTTATCAGCTTGACCTCGCTGATGTTTACCACACTGGGTATAACCTTCTCTACGGCACTGGTTACTGTTTCATCAAATCCCATCATAAAACCAATCCTGAATAATCTATAAAATAACACTGATTCTACGAATATATAATATTATTTTAAAATCTGTGTGTGAAGATACAGAAAAAAAAGATTACTCCACTGGTTGAAAGAAAAAAAGAAAAAAGAGAACTACATTCCCATGTAGCTCTCAGGTCCCGGCATAGCGGGCATTGCCGATGACTCTTCCGGTATATCTGCCACAAGGGCCTCTGTGGTCAGCACCAGGCTGGCTATACTTGCAGCATTCTGCAATGCGCTGCGTACCACCTTCACAGGGTCGATAATGCCAGCTTCAACCATATCCTTATACTCATCTGTCTTGGCATCATACCCTATATTGTGATTAGTCTCTGACTTTATGTGTTCCACCACTACTGACCCTTCCTTACCGGCATTAGTGGCTATCTGTTTCAGCGGCTCCTCAATGGCATTCCTGATAATGTTCAGCCCGATCTCCTGGTCGCCCTCAAGGGATAGGTCATCCAGTGCCCTGGCAGCCCTGATCAATGCAATTCCGCCGCCTGCAACCACGCCTTCCTCTATGGCAGCCTTGGTAGCGTTCAATGCATCATCGATACGCATCTTCTTATCCTTAAGCTCTGTCTCAGTAGCAGCACCAACATTGATCACAGCCACACCACCTGCCAGCTTACCAAGGCGCTTCCTGAGGTTCTTGATCTTATATTCCGAATCTTCCAGCTTGATCTGGCCCTCAATGATGGATACCCTTCTCTCAATATCATCCTTTGAGCCCTGACCTTCGATAATGATGGTCTTCTCCTTGTTCACCCTGACCTTGCGGGCACTGCCCAGGTCAGACAGTGTGGTATTTTCAAGTTTCATACCTTTTTCTTCGCTGATAACCTTTGCACCTGTTACCGCTGCAATGTCCTCCATCATCTCTTTGCGTTCATCGCCAAAACCAGGCGCTTTTACCGCGCATACTTTAAGCGTGCCGCGAATAATGTTCAGTACAGTAGTAGCCAGTGCTTCACCTTCAACATCTTCTGCAATGATCAACAGCGGTTTATTCTCCTTGACCACTGCTTCCAGGACGGGAAGAAAGTCCTTCATTGCACTGATCGTCTTATCAAATAAGAGTATCTTCGGCTCTTCAAGCACGGCCTCCATCTTCTCAGTATCCGTAGACATGTACGGGGAAATATAGCCCTTATCGAACTGCATACCTTCCACCACTTCCAGGTATGTATCCATGGATTTTGCCTCTTCAACGGTAATTACACCATTGGCACCCACTTTATCCATGGCATCAGAGATCAGGTTCCCGATCACTTCATCATTGTTAGCCGAGATCGTAGCAACCTGTGTGACCTTATCCTTACCTTTTACTTCCTCACTCTTGGATTTAATATTTTCAACCACAGTCTCAGTGGCTTTGTCTATGCCTCGTTTTATTTCAATTGGATTGGCTCCTACAGTGATGTTCCTCATGCCCTTGTGGAGGATAGCCTGTGCCAGCAGAGTGGCTGTGGTTGTACCATCACCGGCCACATCCTGGGTTTTGGTGGCCACTTCCTTGACCAGTTTGGCGCCCATGTCTTCATACGGGTCTTCCAGGTCTATTTCCTTAGCTATGGTGACACCGTCATTTGTAATAGTGGGACTGCCAAAAGTTGATGATAACACCACGTTCCTGCCCTTCGGACCCAGTGTGATCTTTACAGTATTGGCAAGCTGGTCCACTCCCCTCATCAGGGCATGCCTTGCCTCATCATCGAAAATTAATTGTTTTGCCATTTATTTTCACCTACTCAAGCTTTGCGATTATATCGCTTATGTTGATTATGAGGTATTCTTCCCCGTCTATTTCCAGATCTTCTGTACTATATCCTGTGTATATTATCAGGTCACCTTTCTGTACAGGCAGTTCTTTATCATCATCGGCAGTGCCTATTTCCACGACTACTCCTTGTTTTTTCTGTTCTTTCGCAGTCTCTGGAATGTAGATCCCACCAGCAGTCTTTTCTTCTTCTTTCATTGGTTTAATTAAAACTCTTTCGCCGATTGGTTTTATATTCATAGATTTACCTCTATCAAAAATTTGTTATAGAATAATATTACGAAGTGCATCTTCATTGTTTGCACTTCTATAAGTACATTACGATACGTTCACCTATAAAGCACACAGTTATTTTTCCCAAAGAAAAAGTTCAACATCACCTACAATACGGCCATTGTAAATAACAGGTATCTTACTTTAACCTTTATTGTGGAGTGCTTCAAACCAGATAAGAGACTCCCTTCTCCTATTACCCCGGAGATATACTACTCCACAAGTATAATTTGGAACTTTATATGACTGCCAGAGAGCTCACAGAGAGCACAGAGTGGAGTTTGGGGCGGAAAAAGCATCTCTATGTTTTCTGTGCTCTCTGTGGCAGAAAGTTACAAAAAATAGATACTGTTTAGTATAAAACCTGAACATACACCCTGTATCACTGCTGCATGGAAGAACAACCTATTAGATACATTAAAGTCAAACTCCTGCATGAAACCTCCCCCCTGCATGCCTGATGCAGCCATTTGATCAGCCGCATTTGCCATTTCAGTAGGGAATAGGCTCATTCTTTAATCTCTTGAAGTCTTCGATATAACGCGCCAGGCGGGTGAGTTCATCGTCTTTCAAAGCTATTCTACTTCTTACTGTATCGAGTTTATTTTCAAGTTATTTAATTCTGACATTCATCAGGTACACCAGGAAAACCGCAATGATCAAGACTAATAAAAGAACTCCTATAATCAAGTTACCCGAATCCATTTTATTTACTCTCGAACAGGACTCTTGCAATCCTTCCTACAAACCCCTCCTCGTTTTCTTCCTCACCTTCCGCGGGTTCAAGGAAATCAGTGTCTGAGACATAAGCTGCTAATCGTTTGAATGCGACGGCTGCAGGAGAGTTTGGTGTTTTGATGACGATTGGTGTTTTAAACGTGGCAGATCGCCGTACATTTGAATCTTCTGGCACCATTTCAATGACATCTACATTTAAAAGGTCTGCTACTTTTTGCTTGTTTATTTCTGTTCGCCCCAGTCCCGCCCGGTTAAGGATAGCCCCGCCAATCTCCCCACCAAGCATTTCGGTTAAGACCTTGGTCTTCAAGGCGTCAGCCATGGATGATAATTCGGGATTAACAACCAGAATAACTTTATCTGCAATGGCCAGAGGTATCACACCATCCTTACTGATACCTGCCGGGGCATCGATCAACATGAAATCCATATCTTCGATAAGTGTGGTCATTACTTCCTGCAGCTTTTCAGGGTCTGAGTTCTGGAATCCCTGGAGTGAGATGCCGCAGGGTATGACATATACGCCACCGGGACCTTCATATACTGCTTCCTTCACGTCTGCTTTTCCACTCAATACTTCGTGCAGGGTGACAGGACTTTTTTCAAGGCCCAGCAAAAGGCCAAGGTTTGCCATACCTATATCTGCATCGATTATAACTGTTTTTTTACCAAGAAGCGCAAGTGCCGTTCCCAGGTTGACGGTGGTTGTAGTTTTTCCGGTACCACCTTTTCCAGATGCAATCGTATACACTTTTGCGATCATTATATATTCCTCCTTTATGATTAACAGAAAATAAATATTACATACTAAATATTATATACGAATAATAAAATATATTTTATTCAAATATTATTGTTTTCCACATATATTTCATTGCCTAATACTTAAATTATCCAATTATCTTGTTATTAATATTCAACATCTGTTGTTTAGGATTAACAAAATAATCAATAATAGTTAGTAAATATCTTAATATTTATTCTTTGTTCACCTCTCAAATTACCAATATCATTATACTAATGATAATGATGATATTAATATATTAGTGATTCCAATATATATAAGTATCGTCGTGTATTGCGAGTCCTTTAAATTTGTTCTGATCTTTTGAACAATAAAGAACCGCAGATACACACAGATGAACGCAGATTTCACATGCAGTATCAGCATTTATCAACGGTTAATATAACTGATTAATAAGTGTAACCAGAATAAATTAAAAAGTCACTCTATTAAAATCTTAATCTGACCGGTATTTTCTGCAGTTAACTTGATGCAACTGGTACGAAATCAAATCCTTACCAAAATCTTACAGACCGATAATATCCAGCAATTCCCTGAAATCTGACAGAATATAATCGGGTTGGGCAGCTAGTATGACCTCCTCTGCATCCTTGGTCCCATAACCTGCCAGCGCCGTAACCATACCAGCCGCCTTTGCACCTTTTATGTCTCGCTCAACACTGTCTCCCACGAACAGCACTTCTTTTGAGGATAGTTTCAATTGCCCAAGCGCATATTCGAATGGAAGTCCTCCCGTTTTCGGTGCACCACTATCATCCCTGGTGATCACATGGTCAAAGAAATGCTGCAGTCTAATGGCACACAGTCGCTGCCATCCCTTAAGCCTGGGCGCATCGGTCAATATACCAATAACAAGCCCCGACTTTATAAGTTTGATAAGGGTAGGCACCACATTGGGATATGGCTCCAGGAAAGAGGGCTTAGTGCGCAGGTATGCATTAACGCCAGCCGCCAGGATGCGCTCATCCACCTGGCCGAACCTTCGTTTCAGGAATTCACTGAATGCGTTGTCTGATTCGATCCCCACCTCATAGTACGTTTCGAAAATACTTCTGAAAGCTTCATCAGGGTCCATGTCAAGCCCCTGGTCGATCATGGCCCTTATGGCCATGTTCACTGCCATATGCTTCATTTCAGAAAAATCCAGCAATGTATTGTCCAGGTCGAACAGGACAGCCTTTATTAACATACTGGATTACTGTATTTCAGGAAACATAAATAAATATTCATTCAAGAACAAATGCTATTACAGATGAATTTAATAATAATATTAATTAGCAAGGATTTGTAAATATGAGGATCGCATGGGGAATTACAGGTGCCGGACATTACCTGTCAGAGAGTTATGAAGTATTCAGGAAACTTAAACAACGAAATCCTGACCTGAAAGTATCGATATTCATATCAGGGGCGGGAGAAGAGGTCCTGAAAATGTACGGCTTGCTCGGATCACTGGATAGTATAGCCCCGGGTGGGTATATGGAAGAGATTTTCCTTGAAAAGGACCAGGGCAAAAGTTATCCAAAGGTCGGAAGGTTCCTTATGGATAAATACGACCATCTCATAATATCGCCTGCCACATCAAATACTGTTGCAAAAATAACCCACGGCATTGCAGACACCCTTGTCACCAACGCAGTGACCCAGGCAGTAAAAGGCAGTGTCCCGGTACATATAGTACCGGTGGATATTGCAGGCGTGGTACGCTCGGAACTGCCATATAATATTGACAGGGATCTATGCCAAAATTGTGAGGATTGTCCTCCTAAGAACGAATGTCCCAACCAGGCTTTTACTGATGAGCCGCAGATAGACCTGTTATTGTGTGACGGTTGTGGTAATTGTATTGATATCTGCACGTATGGGGCAATAAAGGGCGGGGAAGTGGAACTCAGGATTCGGGATATTGACAGCAGGAACGTTCAGATACTCAGGGGATTGGATGAGATAACAGTACTTGATGACCCATATGCCATATTAGAATTAATTTTGTGAAAAACCGGTTCTTTTTTAAATCCGATATGATAAATAGCATAAAAACTGTTTGTAGGCAGAATTAGGAAATAATAATATATCCATTTCAAAAAGTATGGCAAAATGCAAAATTAATATAGACACAGATTTCATAGATTACACTGATTTTTACAACAACTATTAATCAGTGTAATCAGTGTAATCTATGTCTCAAAATTTAGAGCAATATGATCAATTACCATTTAATTTGAAAGGGCTACATAACAATGTTACCTGATATACTGTTATTTATCATTGCTTTCCCTATAATTGTATATTCCAGTGATTTTTTTACAGAGAATGCTGTTAAACTTGCCAGGTCTTTCGGGGTTTCACAATTTCTTATAGGTATAACCATAGTAGGGATAGGGACATCCCTGCCAGAGATCGTTGTGACCGACTATGCATCCTTTTCAGGTGTATCAGGCATTGTGATTGGCAATGTTGTAGGTTCCAATATCACAAATATTGCGCTTGTACTTGGTTTATCTTTTTTTATAAGAAATACTGTCATCTCTGATGACCACATGTTCAAGGAAAGTATCATTCATTTACTTGTGATTAGTTTTGGTATAATCCTAATTCTAACCGATGACAGCATAAGCAGGCTTGAAGGTGTGATACTAACAGGGGTATATATCGTATATATATTATATTCAATAAAATCCCATAAAAAACCTAATGAATCAAAGAACAACGATGATTTCAATATCAAAATAATTTTTTACACGTTGGCCGGACTGGTCGGTGTGCTCATTGGCAGCAAATTGCTGGTTGATTCAGCTGTCAACCTGGCAGACCAAATGGGGATTTCAAGTGCGGTTATCGGTCTTACCGTAATTGCACTGGGGACGTCCCTGCCTGAACTGGCAGTGTCCATTTCTGCAGCACGTCGTGGATTTACCATGTTGATACTTGGAAATGTGATCGGGTCCAATATCACAAACATTGTGCTGGCAATGGGGACCGCTTCAATGATAAGGGAAGTGGTGGTTGAAGACGCCTTCCTGTTCAGGTTCAACCTCGCATATATGCTGTTGTTATCGCTGATTCTGATCCTTGTTGTCAGGAAAAAGGAGATATCCCGCTTGTGGGGTGCCCTATATCTATTGATGTATGTGTTCTTTATATATTCAATTTATACCATCTGATGACCCGGCTTACCCAGAATTGATGACCCAGTAGTTCAGGAATTACATAATGGATTGATCGGTTATTATCCGGAATAATACATAGATCACAAGTATTATAACTCCTCCCAGCCCTGCCATTCTTATTAAGTGAAACAGGATATTTTGTTTTAGTACCTTACCTGAATATATCCCCAGCAAGGCCAGGGCAGTAATACTTGATCCGATGGATACCTCCAGGTGGCGGGTTTCAAGAAAAATAAAAGGCAATATGGGTATCAGTGAACCAACAAAACTTGCACCGCCCATTACAAGGGAACTGATCAGGACATTTTTTACTGTCAGCTTCTTTATCTTGGTATTGTCAAGGCTTCTGAGTAGGGGTTTTTCGAGCCTGGAAAGTTTATCATATTCTTTTGCACTCCTTGTTACATAAGACCCTGTGCAGTTTGCAAGCGCAAGCGCTACTGCTCCTCCAAGTGCAACATTGATAATAAATGATGTATCACCAAAAACCGATGCACCGATTATAACACCCTGGACTGTCAGGATTCCCACAAAGCTTCCCAGGATAATGTGTATTCCATTTTCAATTTTGAGATCCATGTTCTACAATATTAGTAATGATATTCTGATGATGATCTGATAATATTTTAATGATATTCTAATGGTAATCCAACAATATTCCGATAATAGATATCAGTACATAATACTTAAAGTATGGTAATCACATTACCTGATACGATTATGGATGGACTGAAATTCCCAATATATGAAAACTTCCTTTTTAAAGTATTCGCTTATATTGACCACGGTTCTGTAAGAGTGAAAACTTCGGGTCCTTTGCGCTTCCTGATGAATCGCTTTACCGGCCCCCTGGTAAGCATCTTTGAAGGGGAAGTTCCTGTAAGGGTCACTAATGATGCACTGTTTTTTTCTACCTGGATACCTCCCATTCCTTCCCTGGCATTTGACAGGCTGGTGCACAGTCAAATAAAGAATATGATGGCCCGGACCTTTTGGAAACTTGGCATGCCTGCGTCCACCAACCCGGAACAAGTGACTATTTCCATCACAGAAGAGTGTCCGAACAGGTGCATCCACTGTGCCCTTCCGGATACCAAGAATAAGACAAGTCTATCTGTTCCTGCTATCAAGGATATTATTGACCAGTCTGTGGATATGGGGGCCACCCAGATAATTTTTGACGGCGGTGAGCCCATGATATATGAAGGACTTGAGGAACTTGTCTCCTATGTCCCGGATGGGGCCATAGCAACTGTATTCACATCCGGTTCAGGTCTCACAAAAGAAAAAGCCCTGGCGCTGGCAGAAGCTGGCATGTTTAGTGTAAATGTCAGTCTTGACAGCCCTAAGGAGGGCGAACATGACAGGATTCGAGGCAGGGAGGGTGTATTTAGTGAAGCTATGAATGCCATAAGTTACAGCCTGTATGCAGGAATGCTGGTAGACATTTATGTGGTGGTGGCACCCCATAACATCCATGATCTGGATGAGTTCTACGATCTGGCCGAATCGATGGGGGTGCATGAGCTATCTTTCTATGAGATAGTACCTACAGGAAGGTGGATAGACCATAAAAAGGATATACTCTCACCTGAACACCATCAACTGCTGGATGAGTTCGTTGAACGAAGAAGCGGCGGGGCAGTGAAGGTGTTCTGTATACCCCATGTCATGAGTACTACCGGCTGTTTTGCAGGCCGGCGCTGGCTGCATGTGACACCACAAGGTGATGTCCTGCCCTGTGCCTGTATCCCGATAACATACGGCAATGTAAATGATGAGCCGCTAAAAGACCTCTGGCGGCGGATCCAGAAAACCGGGATTTACCGCTCTCCTGACTGCCTTATGAGGGATGAAAAATTCAGGGCAGAGTATATTGAAGGACGGGATTGAACGGCAGACTTTTTTATTTATTCTGGATGAAAAAGATCATGCCAAAGAAAATCAACCACAGAGAGCACATAGAACACAGAGCGTTATTGATTCTCTGTGCTCTCTGTGCTCTCTGTGCCCTCTGTGGTTATAAACCGTTTCAGGAAATAATAAAAAGTCACTTAAACGGCAGAGCAATCTTTATGAGCACAGCCGCTGTTGGTGAGGCAAATGATATTTGAGAAGATACATACCATCCCAACTTCGGAAGAACTTCTGGACAAGGCCTTTCGCAAAGCCAGTCGTGCCCGGAAAGGGAAGACGGTCAGAAGTGAATTTTCCCGCCGCCGGGCTGAAGAGTCCATGTTGTTGACCGCAGCCAACATACTATCGGATAACCTTGCAAATGTGGTGCGGCAGTTTCCAAGTTTTGAAAATATCCCTGAATTCTACAGGGAATTAGCAGACATACTGGTGGGTGTGGATGCATTAAGGACCAATATTGCATCAGTGCAGTGGGCTGGTGAGAAGATACATGAAATTGCACGGCTGCACGTGGGAAAGATGCGGCACAGCGATGACCCTGTGTCTGTTCGTAAGGCTGCTTACGGCAGGATATCTTCTATCACAAGGGATGTGGATAAGAATCTCAGGTTACTGAATGATGCAAGGAATAAACTGAGAAAACTACCTGATGTAGGTATTGAACCTACAGTTGTTATCGCTGGTTATCCTAATGTGGGAAAATCCAGTTTCGTTGCCCTGGTGTCAAGTGCAACTCCAGAGGTTGCCACCTATCCTTTCACCACCAAGGGGCTGGCTGTGGGGCATTTCAAAGTGGGAATTACCAGGTGCCAGATAGTGGACACACCGGGTCTGCTGGACAGGCCGCTGGGACAGCGTAATGAAATTGAACTGCAGGCCATCTCGGCATTGAGGCACCTTGGCGATGTGCTGTTGTTCATTATTGACCCATCTGGTACATGTGGGTATGAGCCGGATGAGCAGATGAGGCTTCTGGATGAAGTGAGGGAGCATATTGATATGCCCTTACTTGTGGCAGCCAATAAGGTTGACCTGCTGGTAGCGGCTGATAAAGTTAACCTGCTGGTGGCAGACAGTAAATTTAACAATCCGGATAAAATGTCAGGGAGTGAATTCGATGCGGTCATGTCAACCCTGACAGGTGAAGGTGTGGACGATGTGATGGGTCGGCTGGTGTCTATGATGGATATTGGGAAGTATGACGGCACAATTGAACAATAATTAAAACTAACTAGTGTCGAGTCAATCATACAATATCGCTAGATATATGATCTGACACTGTTTCATTTCCCAGTTATTTTTAAGACGCAGATTTACGCAGATTTAAGGTTGCATCTGCGTAAATCAGTATAAATCTGCGTCTAGTGTGATTATTGAATAATTTGATTTTAGAATTGTGCCTTATGCCCTTCATAATCTGACACTTGAAGGTTGACTTGACACTAGTTGAGCAGTATGAACTTTACTGGGCACGCCTGTGCGCTATGTGGTTCAAAAACAGTAATCAAGTCCGACAGCAGGGCTTATTCAAGAATTAACACCCAACTCGTACGGATTCTTGAAGGAGAGTTCCTATAAGTTCACTGACAACTATAACTTAAATTTTATATTTTGCATATTGGCAACACCATGTCTTTTCTTTAAAAAAATATACATGCCACTAATCAAATATCAAATCCTTTTCCTTAATCTCCATATTATCCCTCAGTTCCATACTTCCAATAAGTTCCTTTACCTCATCAGGTGTCAGCAGACTAAACTTCCACAACGCCCTCAATATCGAATGTAGATATAACACTTCAATCTCCTCTGAAACAGCAAACTCCAGAGCCTTAGTATCATTAGACGAAAACATATACCCCCTACTCCGGGCAATAATTACAGCCTCAAGTTCTCCACTGTGAACAGTCTTGGCCTTGAGCAGTTTCAATTTAAACTCCTCAACCTCCCCACCTGTCAATTGCACAAGTTCAAACCGTCCGGAATTGAATACCTGATCAGGAAAATCATATCCATATTCCTTTGGTACTTTCAATTCCCTGTAAACAGAAGGAGTAATCAGCAAGCGGTCTTTTGAAAATAATCTTTCAAGGTATAAAATAGCATCAGCCTTGGCAAAGATGGATAATATATCAGTATCAAAAACGATATTCATCATCGGCTTTTTTCCATCTGCTTTATCTGTCTGTTCATCTCTTCCTTAGATGGAGCATTCACTACTGTTTTAATTCTCCTTGCCTTTAGAATCTCACTGAACTCAAAAATAGAAAGACCTGCCAGTTCAGCTGCCCTGCCAAGACTGACATCTTTTGAGCGGTACATTTCAACAGCAGCGTTTATCTTCAAATCTCCCCTGCTAGACAGCATATATTTAATAGCTTCCTCTATGAAACTATCTTTGCTGTTGAAATATCCGCCCTTCACAAGGGCTTTTATTTCGGTTTCAATTATATTTGGCAAGCTGGTAGTTGACATACATTATAGTTTATTAGTTTCATACATTTAAGTATTATCGCTTGATGCGGTAAATGTTTTTAATCGGCCGGAGGCAGGATGCAACGGTACGGACGGTGGGTCAGCACAATTTTAGGTGAGAAAAGCAAAGACCTATTTTAGGGGAATTAAAATGCGATTTCCTTGGACCTTTTACAAATGATGAATGAAAAATCGGAGATCGTTTGAAATCCTTTGATTTAAATTTTTCCATCAAATAAAACCTATTTTACTTAGAATAGCTTTATCAATGGTTTTAATAAATTTATAAATCTTATCTCCAAATCCCAATACATTTAACCAATCATTATCTCCATGATCTCACTTTCCGCAGGTATCTGTAAATTTTAAATAATTTCTCATGATAGTGGTTTACATATTTCTAAAATATTATATTTATATTGTGAATACCTAAAAGATATGTTTTGAATATATGATTTGCCAATTTCGGCAGAAAATATACATGCATTTTTTCAAACCATTTATCTAAATATACAGAAAACCACAATCATTAGGCATCATTCAATGTTTAAAAAAAAGATTTGTTTTCAAAGTATACCTGCGGAATATAAGATGATCCAAACCAGCTCTGCTATATGGGCTTGAATTTATATATGCTCCCTCTTTGATTTCGTAAAAGTTTCTAAAAATCGTTTGGCAACTGGAATAATTATTTGCACCTTCTATTGACTTGAACCGTCGATTGTTGTTATAATTCGCTTCCATTGTTGAATACCAACTTTCTAATTTGTTGTTAGTTTTAGGTATTCGAACATCATCCATGAAATGAGTTAGATGGGGAAAATATGCCTTAGTTTTCATTATTAGTTTATCGATTGCTTCATCTTTACCCAATTCACACTCCATAAGGGAATATAGCTTTTTATCAGCAATTATTCTGCTTTTTGAAGAAAGGATGTAATATATTTCACCCTTCAGCTTTTGATATTTTGTAGGAAGTTCTTTCTTTTTGCCATAATTGAGGCCAGCTGCTATTCGAATGTCATCATCTACAATATCATTAAAATGACCGACACACAACTGATGCTGTACATCTGGAAAATTATTTTTTACAATATCTGGATACTTCGGGTCACAATCCGTAACGATTGCAAGTATAGGCTTATCTTCTAAGGCATCGATAAGAAATGACCCAATCGTTTTACTTTTTTTATTTTTCTTAACGTCTTCTTTGATAGCATAACCATAAATAACATCAAGGACTGACATTTTAACTACATTCTTAACGGTTTTACGTAATATTTTTTCGTCGTAACATACAATTCTGCTGAATTTAATGCCGCTATCGGTCAGTTCTTTGGTTTTTTCGTTAGATTTTATTCCAGTAGCTTGTATCAAGTACCAGAGACGGGAAATATCTATTTCAAGACCAAAGGTGTTTTTCAACCTTCTTTTTGCTTTCCTAAGGGATGATCCATCTTCAATTGTTAGTTCAAGTAGATAACGCTGCCCATCTTTCGTTATTCTGCCATAAGGTATTTTAAGATATTCCAAGCTTGGCAAAAAAACTGTTCGGCACTCTGAACAAATATGCATTTGACGGATAATTTTAGCCTTATCTCCAGTGATGGTTTCCAATATGTTACTGGTCCAACCGTTTTCAGTTATGTATTTAGTTCCATGTATTGGACATGCCGGGTTCGATAGTGCTAACCTACCTTTTGAATTGATCTCATAATCGCCATCAATCTCAAGAGTAGTTGATTTTTTGTTTTGGTCTGGGTTTTTGACCAGTCTCATCAATAAAATTATCTAACACTGACTGAGCAGCTTTCACTTTTGTGGTTAAACTATCGATGATATTAAGCATATTGAGTTAGTATTTGTCAATAAAATATATAAATTTTTCAATTGAACTAAATTGTTATAGTACTTTTTTTGCTTGTGGACTGGGAATAAGGGTTGATATTTAAAAATAAGTAAACATAAATTATTGTTTTTCAAAACAGCTTGATTTTAACTGAGTATAACCAAATCAAATGATTATAAATTATTATAAAATTTTGAAATAAAAATGTTGTACTGCATTGATTAGGTTAATATTTTATATAAAGTTAATCTGTGTATTACTGTTTGTATCGGGTTGAAAATCAAAGACTTTCCAACGAACTCAAATTCTCTACTCACCTTCGCTGCCCTTCCTGCACTCGACCGACCGCCCATCCCTGGCACTGCGGACCTGGTGCGGGTGCTCATGCGCAGAGCGTGGGCCGGGAAGTGGTGTGTGCGTACTGTGGCCTCAGGTGTTGGTGGGTGCTGCCGGCGGGGGCATGGCTGTTGAAATATACAATTAATGATATACTGCACCGCAAAGGACGCAAAGTTAAGGTAACATTGTCTTTGCGAACTTTGCGGTGAAACACTTAGCAGCAAGCTTCAATTTCCGTATATCTGCGGTTAATATTGAAATGATTGCCAGCTCCCATCCATTCTCACACCCTTTTGCTGTCCCAACATCTGTACTGTACCCTGCCACTGCAGCCCGTCAGGGCGGTAGTGTGGCAGCCAGACCTTGCGAATTCTTATGAACTTCGAACGGCAGATAAACGTAGAAATAGCCAACAAAATTAGATTACACTCAAATTTATTTTGTTTAAGGTCTTGTGGATATACAAAGCGCAGCGGCGGCGGGAATAACATCATTGAAAAGAAATGTAAACCTTTCAATTTCAAGTTATTCATTCTTTGGATGGGATATCTTCTCTCAATAACGCTCTGAAACCTGCCTGTATGAAATGCTCATCTGACGTTAACGCATTCGTCAAATTTTGGTCCTCCATTACAATAAATGAGATACAATCTGTTAATCCCCATTCCTTATCTTCCCGTCTGTGATAGAAATCTATAGCTTGACCCAACAATTCACTATCAACAGGAATAACACTGACGTTATAGGTAGTGTATAGACTTTCAATAAAAGCAATTGCCATAGAACGGTTAGAGCGTGCCAGAGAATTACCAATTTCAATAATTACTGTTTCTGTTATACACACTTCATCTGCAATGCTGGTTTTTGGAAGTATCGCTTTGGCCTTTTCGTGATATTTATCATTTTGATTGAGCAATGCCAGCACATATGCAGTGTCCATAAAAAATCGGCTTGTATTCATACTACCTTTTTTTCTGCTTTGGTATGCCGTACAGGTAATGGTCATGTTCTTCAGACCAATCCTCTGGTCCTTCAATTTTTCCGGAAAATTCATCGAGTACTTCCCAAATGCTCTGCTTTGCCGAAGAATCTTCATCTTCAATGGTTATACGATAACGAACATTGGGTTTCAGATCAACTGGCTCATCCGGTCTTAGCACTTTACCATCAAAGTGAGCATGTACTGTTTTTGTTTTGGCTGAATTCATAATTCTATTTGTTTATCTCATGATACTAATATCTTTGTCAAACCTTTTGATAAATACTATTCTCACGGGCAGATTACCTACTCAAAACTTTATGGCAGGTTAATTCCTGAAGAGAAACTGAATCAGGAGCAAGCGGAGCTGGTACGCAAGATGACAGACAAGAAGATCAGAAACTGGAAGTTGTATCTTATGAATATAATTTTATAATGTCAAGCCCTGGTTGAAATAACGAATAAAGGAGGAAGTAGAACCTGCTTCCTCCAGAAGGATATGTCCTGCTTATTCTTGGATATTTTCGATTTCAATAATTCTCAGATACCACACTAGCTTTCAAATCATGCTCACCAGTGGCCGATCGATAAGTGAGACCGCTGACTGATAAGTAATTATTGCTAGTGTCGAGTCAACCATATAATATTGCAACATATATGATCTTACACGGTTATATTTTCCAGTAATTTTCACGACGCTGATTAACGCTGATTTAAGGTTGCATCTACGTTCGTATTGATCTGCTGTCTGCCCCCCCATCCTTACACTCTCACACCGCCCGCCCATCCCTGGCGCCGCGTACCGGGTGTGGGTGCTCATGCGCAGAGCATGGGTCGGCACTCCCGCCGCCATACTGTGGCCTCGGGTGTTGGTGGGTGCTGCCAGCAGTGGGTATGGCTGTTAAAATATAAAACAAAAGTGATTTATAAGATAACCCTGCGACCGCAGCCCGTCAGGGCCGCAGTGTGGCAGCCACCCTTGTAGATTAGTGTGAGATTCGAACCGCATGGAACGTTATGTACCATCCTGTAATTGTTGATAAATAATATGTGCACACATACCGTTGCACTAATTATTCAGTGCAAATTCTTCATTACCATGTTTTCCAGTTCAAACCATTGATCCTGTTAAAATGATTGACATTTCTTGTTACTCACTTTCCGCAGGTATCTGTAAATTTTAAATAATTTCTCATGATAGTGGTTTACATATTTCTAAAATATTATATTTATATTGTGAATACCTAAAAGA
>JAAXOC010000009.1 GCA_014237145.1 ANME-2 cluster archaeon | reverse complement strand
TATAGAGGCAGCCCCACAATTCAAAAAACCGGGAGAAATAAGGCCAAATATATCAACATCTTATCACTGGCTGTCAGTAATAAAGGGCCTGCTCTGCCATTATACTGGATTGTCCTTGATTGAAAAGGAAACAGTTCCTTTGAGCACTGGAAACATGTCTTAACACCAGTAATTGAAGAATTGCAGAAGATGGAAAGGCTTTCAGGCAAATCAATCCTTGTTGTGGCATATCAAGAATTTGCCAGCCCAAAACTGCCTAAATGGCCTGAAAATAGATATGGTGTGGAAGCTATACTGCGAATACAAGCAAGCATGTATACAAAAAGTGTTACTTACTGAACATTCACTCTTCGTATTCATTCACCGCTCCAACAATCGCATCGACAAAGTCATCTGCACTGGCACCAACCATCCGGATATCATTCTCATCAAAATATCTGTGAACGATCCGTTCTATATTCTCTCTTTCTGTTTTTGATCCGACAAGCAGCCCCTCCAGGGGATCAAAATCAATATCATTTATCTGCATGAAATCGCCGGTAATCCCGGCATCCATTATCTTTCCTTCATTTACATATAATGAAATCCTGATAATTCCCTTCTCTGCAGGATAGACACACGAGACATTTGATACACTGCAGTGACCCGGTCTCAGGATAAATTTCTTTGACGAGAAAATATCCATCTTTTTATTCCATATTGCATTTTCCGCCTCGTTTAATCCCGCTTTAGTTAATTTTACGTTTAATGCCTCTTCAAATCCCTGGATCAGACAATCCCTTAGTTCTGCAGGAGGTATCTTTCTCCCTAATTCCTGGATAATTGTGGTTATCCTTTTCTGTACGGAAGAAACTCCTTTCTTTTTTAATTTGGGTGCCGGGATCCTGGCTATCTTCATAAATGTGTCCATATCGAAATCCCATATAACGCTGCCATATATCAGCATGGAATTCTGCCTGGTCATTGCGGTCATCCCGCCAACCTTCTTATCCCCGATATTTATATCGTTAACTGGGGCAAAAATCGCATCCAGGCCAAGTTTTTTCAGACCTATTATGACACCTCTTGACAATATCTTAAAATTCCGATCCATATCATTTGAAACACGGGAATCCCTTTTATCCATACAGATACCCCAGGATGTGGAGCCAGGAACCATTAATCCCGCTCCTCCACCAGTCTCCCGCCTCTCGATCGTTATTCCAAGTTTTTCACATTCCACAATGTCACATTCTTCCTCACAACATTGATTCCTGCCTAAGGAAAGCACATAACCTGGGCATTCTTCTAAAAATACGGTATTGGGACTTATTCCTTTGATCATCCCGTCTACAAGCGTGGAGTGTATGGAATTGCACCTTATTACTTCCTTTTCTTTTACCTCAAGGTACCGCCATTCATTATTATCATTGTTTTCTTTTATTTCCCCCGTCATTTTATCATCCTTATAGCAGATCAGTTAGAGACTTTCTATTATTTAGCATGAAAGTACCCTTGGGTTCTTTCATTTTTTGAGCATGTCATTCGAAGAATTTCATGTACGTTTCCTGGAACGGTTAATAACCACAGAGTGCACAGAGAGCACAGAGAAACAATCACGCTCTGTGTTCTCTGTGGTTGATCTTCTTTACAATGATCTATTTCATCCAGAATAAATTAAAAAGTCTCATCAACTATAACCTCACATGCACACCGTTCTTCTTCAAATACTCCTTAACCTCAGAAACTGTATATTCTCCAAAATGGAAGATACTTGCAGCCAATGCAGCCGATACATTGGTCTTTTTAAACACTTCAAGTATGTGTTCCAAATTCCCGCAGCCGCCTGACGCAATCACAGGAATGTTCACACTATTGCTGACCGCTTTGGTTAGTTCTATATCAAACCCATCCTTGGTGCCGTCTCGATCCATGCTTGTGAGCATAATATCTCCGGCTCCGCGCTCCTCTGCTTCCATTGCCCACTGTATCGCATCTATACCTGTAAATTCCCTTCCCCCATAGAGTGAACATTCAAACCAGCATTCGCCCTGTGGAGTGTCAACAATTTCCTGACCGGTCTTACGTTCGTATCTGCGTTTGGCATCGATCGCTATCACACATGCCTGTGTCCCGAAGTATTTTGAAATTTCATGAATAAGGTCAGGGTTCTTTATTGCAGCCGTATTGACCGAGACCTTATCAGCTCCGGCATTAAAGGCAGTCCTGGCATCCTTTAAACTCCTGATACCGCCACCAACCGTAAGCGGCATGAACACGTTCTCAGATGTCTTTTCAATCACCTTAGACATTGTTTCTCTTCTTTCATGTGATGCTGTAATATCCAGAAAGATCAGCTCATCCGCACCCTGTTCATCATACTCCTGCGCCAGTTCCCAGGGTATGCCTGCATATCTGATCTGTTTGAACTTGACCCCTTTTACGACCCGTCCGAATGGAACTCCAAGATCACAATCAAGGCACGGAATAATCCTTTTTGCTAACATCTGGTCATCTCGACAAAATTTTTCAGGATAATAAGCCCTTTAGTGCTTGACTTTTCCGGATGGAACTGGACTGCATGGATATTATCCATTTCTACAACCGCAGCCAGATCCACACCATAATCAGTTGTTGCAGTGATAGTGTGCTTATTTGCAGGGACGCAGTAATATGAATGCACAAAATAGAAAAAATCACCATCATTGATCCCTGAAAGTAGGTCTGAATCGCAGCGAATTTGCAGCTCGTTCCATCCCATCTGTGGGACCCTGACCCCCTGTGGCAGACGGATAACATCTCCTTTGATAAGTCCGAATCCTGCGCAGTTGCTTTCCTCACCCCAGTCAAATAGAACATGCATTCCGATACATATCCCAAGCAATGGTATACCGTCGTGTATCAAGTCTAACAGTTCATTTTCAAACGGTTTTAAGTTGTTCATTCCATCACCGAATGACCCAACTCCTGGAATAACAACTGCATCAGCACCTGAAAGTTTTGCACTATCTGATACAATAACCGGATCTCCATTGACATTCATCAATGCATTATAAATACTGCGCAAGTTTCCCATCCCATAGTCAATTATTGCAATCATAATCGCTTGAATTACTGTTGTGTTTATTAAATGATCGGTGAGGCAGTACTACTTATTTGTTTAATTGCTTTACAATTTTTTCAATACTCTTGACTGTCCACACATTAATAAATTATAGAATATGTTTATAGAAATCTATATATATTATGCAGTAGGCTATCGTGTAGTGATACCTGTGAAATACGTAATAGCAATAATAAGACCTGAACGGCTTGATGCTGTCAAGCGGGAGCTTCAGGAGGTTGAAGTAAACAGATTGACAGTAACATCTGTTTCTGGATATGGGGCACAAAAAGGGCATTTGGAAGTTTACAGGGCACTGGAGTATGAGGTAAACCTACTTGAAAAGATCAAACTTGACATCGCAGTGAATGACGAGTTTTTAGAACCCACGATCGAGGCAATACAGCGAGGAGCCAAAACCAACGATAAAGGGGAGATCGGGGATGGTAAAATATTCGTGCTGCCACTTGAGGATGTCATAAGGATAAGCACCGGCGAAATCGGGTCCGGGGCTATTTAGGAAGGTAAAGATATGGCTATTGTTGCAGCAGATACTGCATGGGTCCTGATCTCATCAGCACTGGTATTATTCATGCTTCCCGGGCTTGCGCTGTTCTATGGCGGGATGGTGCGGCGTAAGAATGTCCTTAGCAGCATGATGCACTCGTTCGTTGCGATGGGTATTATTGCTGTAGAGTGGGTGATAATTGGTTACTCGCTTGCATTCGGGACAGGGAACTGGTTCATAGGTGGGTTCGAGCATGTATTCCTGCGCGGGATTGACCTTTACTCGACATCAGGCACGATTCCCACATATGCATTTATTGTATTCCAGGGGATGTTTGCCATAATAACGCCTGCCCTGATCTCTGGTGCTATTGTCGGGCGTATCAAGTTCAAGTCATACATAGCATTCGTCGCATTATGGGGCCTTATCGTCTATGCACCAGTATGTCACTGGGTATGGGGCGGCGGATTCCTTACAGGGGAAGCACTTGATTTTGCAGGTGGTACGGTTGTCCACATAACATCAGGTATCTCAGCCCTTGCACTCCTGGTCTTCCTTGGCAAGAGGAAAGGATATGGCCTGGATGCAATTAAGCCGCACAACGTTACTTTCACACTGCTTGGTGTAGGGCTTTTATGGTTTGGCTGGTTCGGGTTCAATGCAGGGTCAGCCCTGGCTGCCGATGAGGTTGCAGGACTTGCATTTATAACCACGTTCATTGCACCGGCAGCTGCAGGACTTTCGTGGATGGCAGCAGAATGGACCCACAGCGGAAAACCAACTGCACTGGGTTTTGCAACCGGAATTTTGGCCGGACTTGTTGCAATCACGCCAGGTGCAGGTTTTGTCACACCGATGGCTGCACTCTTAATCGGGCTAATTGCAGGATTTGTGTGCTATTGGGCTGTAATGCTAAAAGGTAAGCTGGGCTATGATGATTCACTGGATGTGTTTGGGGTTCACGGTGCCGGCGGGATTACGGGTGCACTCTTAACAGGCGTGTTTGCAAGTGTGGGGACCACAGGTCTCCTGCTTGGTAATCCACAGCAGCTATTGCTCCAGCTTGAAGGGGTAGTTATTACGATCATCTATGCAAGTGTTTGTACTATCTTGATCGGATTTGTGCTTGACAGAACGATGGGGCTGAAGGTTACTGAGAGTGAGGAAAATATCGGGCTTGACAAGACATGTCATGGCGAGACAGCGTATAATATTTGAGTGAAGGGATCATTGGATTCCTTCCACTATTTTTCCATGACCTGCTAATTCACTGACGTTTTGAAATAAGGATAAATCAGTAGCTCATCCAGTCACCTGGATATTGTAGGGGACTTCATGCTGTGCCTTTCTTGTGGCCATAATCTTCCCACCCAGAGCAAGCTGGTTGACCTCTTCAAAGGCCAGGAGGTTTCCCTCTATTGCAGTAAAGGCATGATCTAATTTTCCCAAACTTCCCACCACCATCATTATATTCAGTTTTTCACATCTCCAAATGGTACTCGCCAATACTCTTTATAACCAGTTCTCCCCTGCTCACGGCCTCAATAGCATCGGCAGCAGCCATTGCCGCCTGTATCGTGGTGATGTATGGTATCGCATAATCCACTGCCGCCCGCCGTATACTCCGCCCGTCCTTGTAGCTTATCTTGCTTGTGGGCGTATTTATGACCAGGCCGACATCATCTTTGCGCATCAGGTCAATGACATTTGGACTGCCGTCATGTACCTTCTTTATTTCAGTAACATCGAAACCCTTGCCAGACAGGTACCGGACCGTGCCGCTGGTAGCAATGATTTCCAGTCCCGCATCAACCATCTTCCTTGCTATCTGCACCAGTACCGGTTTATCCTGGTCCCTGATGGACATGAACACCTTACCCTTAAGCGGTAGTGCATTATCTGCTGCCAGTTCTGCCTTGAAAAAAGCCAGCCCGTAACTGTAATCCACACCCATGACCTCGCCAGTACTGCGCATCTCAGGGCTGAGGATCGGGTCCGCTCCAGGGAGTTTGTCAAATGGCAGGAGGACTTCCTTCACTGAAACATGTACAGGCCTGGGTTCCTGGAGGTATCCCTGTTCCTTCAATGTTATTCCTATCATGGCCCTGGCCGCAATCTTTGCCAGCGGCAGGCCCACAGCCTTTGATACGAATGGAATGGTACGGCTGCTGCGGGGGTTCGCCTCCAGCACATAGACCACCCGGTCCTTGTATGCCATCTGGATGTTCAGGGTGCCCTTCACCCTGAGTGCCAGGGCAATGCGCCTCACATTGTCCCTGACCGTATCCAGCACATAGTGTCCCAGTGACTGGGGCGGTATCACGCAGGCCGAATCACCGCTGTGTATCCCGGCCTCCTCGATATGCTCCATGATTGCACCGATGAGCACGTCCTCGCCATCGCATATGGCATCCACATCGATCTCAATGGCACCCTCAAGGAAGTTGTCGATGAGCACAGGATGCTCGGGCGAGACCCGCACTGCCTCATTCATATACCTGTTCAGGTCGTTCTCGTCGTATACTATCTCCATGGCCCGTCCGCCCAGTACATAGGAGGGGCGCACCAGCACAGGGTACCCGATACCGGCTGCCACTTCCCTGGCCACGGCTTCCGTGATAGCATAGTTGTTATCCCTCTCGGCCTACCTATATAGTAGGCTACGAGATACTTTTTTATTGATATTGCAAGAATAGTGTATATACGAATACAGAGGGAAAATACTCTGTGCTCTCTGTGTCCTCTGTGGCAAAAAAAACAGATTACACAGATAAAAAGCAAAAATCAATTTTGTCTATGGTTATTTTGCTGCAATGTTTGATGTTAGTAAAGGTCTCCGTAAAACCTGAGATAGTTCCTGACAGCCACTGAGGTCTGCTCAGGATAGTGCACCTTCATGTACCTGACAAAAGCATCCCGGCCCCTACATTCCTTTACAATGTCAAGCAAGTGGCCAATCACTTCCAGGGTTTGCCCTGATGGTCTTTTTGGCATCTCAAAGGATACGCACAGGTCATATGGGCTGAAATGATCCCGCCTGATATGGGGTGATACCGAACCCATTAGCACACCGGCTTCGATCTCGATATATGCAGGTATACCATGGCGTTCGAACCTGCCGTCCCCTGTTAGTATTGAAAAGTTAACCTTCGAATAGGAATGAAGTTCAAGATAGATACATGGACGGTACTCCTTTATGGCCTCCAGTAAATGGGGAGCATATTGAGTGTAATAGTTCCTGTCTAGTGTGCTGAGGTACTCATTTCCAGACACTTTGGACATAATAAGCAATGTCCCGGTCAGGGGTTGGGTCAACTCTTCCAGCAATGGAGTAGTGGTTTCCCATTCATCACCATGCAGCCCCCCTGCGAACAGGCGCACAGGACTGCCGCTGCTTAGGCTTTTAATCATATTACTTACTTTTCTTTTCGTCATCCTTAAGGCTTTTTTGCCATTCCAGATAGTTGCAATAAGGACATCCCAGGTCCCAGGGCCGCTTTCCCTTGGTAATTATCTTGATATGGTTCATTTTATGCTGCTCACACAGTTTATCTGTGACCACTATCTGGCCGCTTTTGGGTAACGGCAGTGAAAAATCACAATCCGGATACCCGGTACATCCAATGAACCGCCCGCCTCTTTTGGACCGCCTGATGATCAGTTTACTGGCACATTTCTCGCATGTGCCTATGATCTTGTCTTCCCTCATACTGGAACGCAGGCTCTCGGTGATCTTCTCCTGGTTTTTTAACAGTTCATCAAAGACAGCATCAAGCATCTTCCTGGATTCATCTTCCACATCTTTCTCTTTCCTGGAGCCCTCGGCTATCAGGTCCATATCATTTTCAAGAGTGGCAGTCATGTCAGGTTTGGTTATGGTATCAGCATATTTTTCCAGTGACTCTATAACCCCTATGGCAATCTTGGTTGGCTGCAGGGGGTTGCCGTGGACATATGCCCTGGCATAGAGTTTTGATATGATCTCATGCCTGGTGGATTTGGTGCCAAGTCCCAGGTCTTCCATGACCTTTATAAGCCTACCTTGTCCGTATCTCGAAGGTGGTTTTGTCTCTTTTTCCACGAACTCTTTTTCCTTGACCACGAGGACCTGCTCCACCTGCAGGTCAGGCAGTATCATATCCCCTGGTTTATTGTACGGGTAATACCAGCGCCATCCCTCTTCCAGCAGGCTGGCACCCCTGGCTTTGAACACCTCACCAGAGATGTCGAACCCTGCCTGGATAACAGCCCATTTTGCAGGCCCGGCAAATGTGGCAAAAAAACGGCGTACCACCAGTTCATATATCCTCCATTCATCATCCTTTAGCTTGGATGGTTCCACATATGAGGCTGGGATAATGGGTGGATGGTCTGTGGTCTCTTTCTTCCCCCTTGTGGGTTCTAATCCTGGTAATTTCAGCAGGTGTTCAGCATATCGCTTGAACGGGCCCTTGCTAATAACCTGTATCAGCTCCCGCAGGTCAATACTCGCAGGATATACTGTATTATCTGTCCTGGGGTAGGATATGAAACCCTCCATATACAGGTTCTCTGCTATCCTCATGGCATTAGAAGCGGTAAAACCGATACTGCTGGCCGCCCTGATAAATTCTGTTGTATTAAAGGGTGTGGGGGGACTGTCTATTTTCTCATCCTTTTTCAGTTTTATGACAATAGCTGTATCACCCAGTTTATCGAAAATCTTTCGCCCCTCATCTTTATCCCATATCCGTCCGGCCTTGTGCTTTGCCTTGAACTCTATATTGTCCACCAGGGTGGCAAATATCTCACAGTACGGTTTTGGCACATGGGCCATCCGTTCCTTTTCCCTGTCAACCAGCAGTGCCAGGGTCGGGGTCTGGACACGTCCCACGCTCAGGAACAGGTTGCCCAGCCTGCCTGCTGTTGTGGAAACATACCTGGTCAGTGCCGCACCCCAGATGAGGTCAATGACCTGTCTACTCTCACCAGCAGCCGCCAGGTTGAAATCTACTGCAACAGGGTTTGAAAAAGCCGTTTCGATCTCTGTTTTTGTGATTGTACTGTACTGAATACGGTCAACAGTAACACCTTTATTGACCTTCTCAATTATGCGCAGTGCCTCAACGCCTATCAGTTCCCCTTCCCTGTCGTAGTCAGTGGCAATGGAAACATGGTCTGCTTCCTTACCCAGCTTACGCAGGGCCGATACGATCTTCTTCTGGGTAGCCGTTGTGATTATCTCGGCATTTACCAGTTCCCTGCTGTCAACTTTTTGCCAGTTATTGTATTCTTTTGGAAAATCCACTGAAACAATATGACCGCTAAGCCCCATTACCACAGTGCCGTCCCACTGGTATGTGTCAACTCCGCTTACCCTTACCTGTTTGGGTTTTTTTGGGGCCAGGATTGAGGCTATTCTCTTTGCCGTATTGTGTTTTTCTGTGACCATCAGATGCATATTAACGTCCCATATTCTAACTTAAAATAAAATTATTGATTGAAATATACTAATTCAATATATAAGTTTGGTCTGTTTTGTAGCAAAAAATCCGGATGACCAAAAAAGTGCTTTATACAATGTCATATATGTCACATAATAGTATTTTATGATCAATGGAGGATTTTCAAAACATGAGGACCATTACTTCCAGACAAATGGATGCACTGGATACTAACTTTGAGCAACTGGGCCTGATCCCTCTTCAGTTGATGGAGAATGCAGGTTCTGCAGTTTCGGCCGAAGTTATGAACCTTCCTACCAGGGAGCGTGTACTGGTAGTGGCCGGGCGCGGTAACAATGGCGGGGACGGGTTTGTGGCTGCCAGGCACCTGATAGGCTATGAGGTTACGGTATTGCTCCTGGGAAAGTCAGATGGGATCAAGACCCCGGAAGCTGCCCGGAACTTTTCCATCCTTAAAAGGACAGGTATACCTGTAATTGAAGTAACAGATGTATCCGGACTTAAACCTGAATATTTCTCAGAATGTGACGTGATCGTGGATGCCGTGTTCGGCACTGGTATCAAAGGTCACGTCAGGGAGCCTGAAAACACTGCCATTGACCTGATAAATGATTCAAAAGCAAAAGTAGTATCTGTGGATATCCCCTCAGGTATGGACCCGGATGGCGGCCAGTTCGAAAAGGCGGTATACGCAGATGTGACCGCTACTTTCTATTTGCCAAAACCGGGTTTGATAAATGTGGACAACCAGGAGTTCGTGGGCGAGATCGCAGTGGCAGATATCGGCATCCCACCGGAAGCAGAAACTGTAGTGGGTGTAGGTGATGTGAAACTGGTGAGCGGGCGTGGTCATGATAGTCATAAAGGTGATGGCGGTCGTGTGCTTGTGATCGGCGGTGGGGCATACAGCGGTGCACCCGCCCTGGCGGCAATGGCTGCACTTAGAACAGGAGCTGATATTGTAACTGTGGCAGCCCCAAAAAGCGTTTCAAAGATCATTGCATCTTTTTCACCTAACCTGATAGTCAGGAAACTCTCTGAAAAACGACTGCACCAAAAGGATATTCCTGTACTGGAAGAACTGATAAAGGCTCACGATGTGGTTGTTATAGGCATGGGGCTGGGCAGGGATGATAAGACGGCTGCGGTTGTGTGTGATATCCTGCCGCTGTGTGATAAGGTCGTGGTTGATGCCGACGCACTAGCTGCCCTTGAAAAGCCACTGGAACAGTATGGCTGTAATATGATAATAACACCTCACGCAGGTGAATTCAAGAATTTAAGTGGTGAAGATATTCCTGTTGACCGTGAGGCGCGAATCGGTCTTGTTAATCGGTTCTCTCGGGAGAACGATGTCGTTACCCTAATGAAAAGCCCTGAAGATATTATCTCAGACGGCCAGGCCAACAGGGTCAACCTTACAGGCAATCCGGGCATGACAGTTGGCGGTACCGGGGATGTGCTGGCCGGTATCACTGGGGCACTGTTCGCCGGATACACAGGGATCGAAGCTGCGGCAGCGGCAGCATACATCTGCGGGCGATCAGGTGATATAGTATATGATAAACTGGGGCTCGGGCTTACGGCAACCGATGTGATAGACAAGATCCCGGCTGCTATGAAGATTTGAACAGGAGGTTAGATAATGAGGGAGTTGTTAGTAGAACTGGAACGCAACCGGGTGAGGCTGGTGGTGCGACATGGCGAGGATGAAATTGTATTGAAACTGAAACTAGAAGAGGCTGAGGCACTTTCTGCTGACCTGGCAAATGCTCTGGAGGATTACCAGCAGCGAAAGCACATCAGGATCGATTGAAAGGATTGATTGAACATGGACGGGACTTTTACACACATACACGAAGGCCGGGCCAGGATGGTGGATATTAGTGATAAGGCCAAGTCCACCAGGCGTGCCGTGGCTTCGGGATATATCAGGCTTAAACCTGCAACTATCGAGGCGATAAGGAGCCATACCGTTGAAAAGGGCAGTGTGCTGGATACTGCGAGGATTGCGGCGGTGCAGGCTGTGAAGCGCACCTGGGATACCATACCCATGTGCCACCAGATACCTATCACCCATGTGGACGTGGACTTTGATGTGGATGATGACAGGGTGAGTGTTGTTGTTGAGGTGCGCTCGGTGGGCAAGACCGGGGTTGAGATGGAGGCGCTGCATGGGGTTTCGGTGGGGCTTTTAACTGTGTGGGATATGGTAAAGTCTGCTGAGAAGGATGAGACAGGGAATTATCCTGAGACTGAAATTTGCGGGATAAGGGTTGATGAGAAAGTTAAGAGAGAGGTTTGAGTAATAATATATTACACACACATAACATCAAATCAGGGTTAACTTTGTATTTATGTAAATCGTGTGCATAATTACATGGAATATATCGATGATGAAGGGTTGAACAGACCTGCAAAGCATTTCCTGATCAAGGATAACATTTTGTTCTTTAATCCGCATACTGGAGTCATCAAACCGCAATCACGTCTGAATCCGCTTGCGATACGAGAAGTCCTAAAGGATATGTGAACCGGAACTGGTTATAGGGATCTTGATTATAGGGCTATTGGTTGTAATCGAAATTCTGGTTGGAACGACTGCGGGCGTGCAGGCGCAGAGTGATAATGGGCTGTACCTTGAAGGCATGTTCTCTGAGGCTAATTATCCAGAGCGCAGCATGAACGGTTCAGTCAGGGCAGGATATGAAGCGACCGGTGCTGTTGTGCGGGACGTGTGATTATCTATAACCCACCTTTGGCAAGTCAATATTTTCTTTTCCCCCAACATCATATTTCTATTTAGGAGGAGTAGGTGCTACCTTGCGTTTATGGATATTCTTTTCGATACGCTCCATCAGCCTGTTTATTGCTGATACTTCAATACCGTAGCGGTTTACCAGGTATTCCATTGGTTTGTTTATATCCAGTAAGGTAAAGAACATAGTATCGATATCTTCATATGACATACCCAGTTCTCCTTCATCGGTCTGTCCCGGCCACAGTCCGGCAGTTGGCGTTTTATCGATAATATGGCGCGGCACTTCCAGGTATTCTGCCAGTGTCTTTACCTGTGTCTTGTAAAGGTTGCCCAGAGGCTCAATATCAACGCCGCCATCACCGTATTTAGTAAAATAACCCAGCAGGAGTTCGGTCCTGTTGCCAGTACCCACCACTATCCTGTTCATGATATTAGCATAATAATATAGGGTACACATCCGTATCCTGGCCTTCAGGTTCCCGGTAGCTGCCAGATCAGACTCTACCGATTCTGGTATGGCAATAAGGAACGTATTCAATATATCTGCAATCTCTACCACTGAAAATTCAATATCTAATATACTTGCAATCTCTGTAGCATCAAGCACATCCTCATCAGGTGTCAGGTTCCTCTCAGGTATGATCAGGCCCAGTACATTTTCCCGACCCAGTGCTTTCACTGCCAGGTATGCAGTAACAGTAGAATCAATACCTGAGCTTAGTCCCACTATGCATCCTTTGGTACCTGACTTTTTCACATATGACCTGATAAAATCAGTAATTCTATTTGTGGTCTCTTCAGGATCAATGTCTAACCTTGGTACCATAAAATTAAAATAAATAGCAATCAATATAATACTTACTGTTATTTTGTCCTAAGGCTATCAAAAGATGAAAAGTTAAACTATATTTTCATGCATAAAAGTCATTTAAAATCGAAAAATATAATACTCATTAGTTATCTCGGAATACATGATAAAATTATTCCCAATGTGTATGATAATGGATTAGTGTTTGGCATTATTTTAATGTAGGAAAGTGGAATGTATGGATTTTGATAGTAGTGAGACAATCAAAAAACTTGCCTTGATTGTTTTTACAAGGCTTAGATCCATTAAAAATGGTGACGGGTCTGATCTTCAATCGGTTGTAGATGAAACAATTGAATTTTCTGTCAAGAACTCCATTCCGCCAGAAGTTCTCCTGGAAGGGTTCAACATCTACTTGTCGAATAATATATTCAGTGCAGCATTTATTTATGCCGATGCTGCTGCTGGTATGTCAACAGGCAAAATAAAATCCATTGCACATTGTAATGCGGGTGTGGCATCATATCGTATGGGCCTGGCAGATGAAGCTGAGAAACAGTATGAGCTGGCACTTGCCTCTGACCCTGATGATGCCATGACTCATTCTAATTATGGGATTCTCCTTGAGGAAATTGGACGAAATGAGGACGCTGAAGAACATTTCCGGTTAGCTAAGGCCCATCGAAAGGCAGATACTAACTGAAATATAATTAGTATGGATGACGATGTAACCATACATTTGTGGTATATAGTATCATAAATACTCCCATTTGACTTATCGGTCATTTGGGAGTTTAGTAAATTATAACGAAATACCAATCGGCACTTTAAAATCAATAATCAGGCAAGCTGGACTTTCTCCAGAGGATTTTATAAAATTATTTTGAACTTGAAGGTTCACCTTAACATCATGTGGAAACTTCATTATTTAGGAATCACATTCTCTGATTCACATAATGATTTATCGATATAACGATATGTCTATCTGCCACCTGCCTGACGATCTATCAACAACATTTTTCAACAGATTTATATATTTCACTACTTACTATATGGAATACCACTATTCTATATAGGTGGAATTCATGTGTCATCGGTTAAGAGTAATATTGTGATAGAACACGGATGACACGGATTCGCGCGGATACCAAAATAAATCCGTGAAAATCCGTCTAATCCGTGTCATCTGTGTTCCATTCAAACTAAATTGGTAAATCATAAAAAATCATTGGTTATTTGGAAAACAATACATATCGAGCCAGTCAAACTCCTTAACCGATGACTAATGAGGTGGAATTACTATCACACCCGAAAAAAGAAAGATACAGCTAACAGGCGGCTCTACATTCATAGTGTCCTTACCCATCAAGTGGGTGCGGGAGATCGGGCTGTCAGCCGGAGATTCCGTAACACTGTCACCGCAGCCGGACCGGACACTCCTGATATCATCAGAGCCAAAGGTAGAGGAGCGGCTTTATAAAGCAACCATCGAACTCTTCCAGGGTGATGATCCTGAGGATAACTTCAGGTGTCTTGTTGCACACTACCTTGTCGGATATGACATTATAAAACTGGTCTCACATAAAGGATTCAGTGTATCTGACAGGAAGTTTATCAAGGACGCCGCACGCCAAAGGTTGATTGGTCTTGAGGTCATTGAAGAGTCCAGGAATGAACTGGTCCTGCAAAGCCTTCTTAACTACCGTGACCTGTCACTCGATAAAGCTATGCAAAGCATGTCCAGGCTTGTGTCATCTATGCTGGAGGATGTCATGCGTGCATTGCGTGACCATGATCTTGAACTTGCAACGGATATCATCCAGCGAGATAATGAAGTAGACCGTTTCTATTTATTGACAGTACGTCAGCTCAAAGCAGCAATAGAGGACCCGCATCTTTCCGAGAAGATAGGGATCAAACGCCCAAGAGAATGCCTCGGATACCGGCTCGCCACAAAGAGCATGGAGCGGATCGGCGATCATGCCGAGCGGATGGCAAAGAATATCATCAAACTGGATCACGGGATCAATGAGGGCGATCAGATCTTTAAGATGGGGGTGCATGTACATAATGTTTTTACTGATGCTGTCAAATTACTTGCAGAAAACGATGTAAAACATGCGAACAGGGTCATTGCAAATGCGAAAAAAGCTGTAACTGCCGGTGCTTCTCTTGCTAAGAAGAACAGGAAAAATGCAGATCCATGTATATCCGGTACTGAAATGAGATCGATCCTTGAGAGTTTGAAACGGATAGCTGAGTATAGCGCTGATATTGCCGAAGTATCGATCAATATGAGTGTTAAAGAACTGCGGGAGATCTGAGATTACCAGATATTAAGTTCGCTCATTCTCTCTACATCCTCATCGATACACTCAATTTATCGTGAAATTGCAGTCGTATATGCACCACTGTCCACCAGGCGTTAACAGGGTGTAAGATGGCTGTTAGGCCAGCATGTGTAGGG
Organism: ANME-2 cluster archaeon; assembly: GCA_014237145.1. NCBI lineage: Archaea > Methanobacteriati > Methanobacteriota > Methanomicrobia > Methanosarcinales > ANME-2 cluster archaeon. Next base: position 36,858 of record JAAXOC010000009.1, on the reverse strand, counting down.
CTCTGCAAAGTACTGTATAATCCCGAAAAATAAATATGGATTAAAAAAGTATATATCTACATAAGTTTAACACATAGCAAAAGAGGGATAATCATGCGCGCGGAAATATCTACATTGTTCGGATTAAACGTTTACACTGATAAGGGCGTTTATATTGGTAAAGTCAATGATGTCATCCTCGATCCCAATGAATCCAAGATAACGGGATTGGCAGTGAGAAAAATAAATGATAAGTTGTTCAATGTTGAAGGCAATAAGGGCATAATCCTGCCTTATCGCTGGGTAATTGCAGTAGCTGATGTTATTCTTATAAAACAGATGGTTCACCGGTTAAAAAAGTCTAAAGAGGAAGAGGAAGAAGAATCTGATTAATGCTTTTTAATGCCAGGATGAAGGACTGTGAGATATTCTCGCAACTAAAGGTTCCGGACACGGCTATTGTGAGAGTCGATGGGAGAAGGTTTGGAAAGGTCCTTCGCAAATTAAATTTTAGCAAACCATTTGATCTTCGTTTCGCTAATGGAATGGTTGAATCCATTGAACTCTTTTCTAAAAAAAGTGCGATCAATCCTGTGTTAGCATATTTATTTTCAGATGAGATCAGCCTGCTATTTATGAGGAACCTTCCGTTCAATGGCAGGCTGGAGAAGGTCGATTCTGTTATTCCCAGCTTTATTTCTTCAGCACTTGCCTTGAACCTGGGCAGCCCCGATCCTATGTCTTTTGACTCAAGGGTTTGCGTAATAGATTCTAAAAATATAATTGAGTACCTGATCTGGCGTCAGGAGGAATGCTGGCGCAACCTGGTGAGTTCATATGCTTTTTACCTTTTAAGAGATGATGGTTTTTCAGCTAAACAAGCCGCAGAAAGGTTGAAAGGCCTGAAATCCGATGACCTGCATGAACTTGCCTGGGGTTATGGTGTTAACCTATCAGAAACTCCTGCATGGCAGCGCAGAGGTATATTGGTCTATAAACAGAAGTTTGAAAAGGATGGTCAAAATCTGTTGACTGGAGAAAAAACAAAAGCCATGAGAACCCAGATAGTAAAGGACTGGGAGCCTCCGATATTCAAGACAGAAGAAGGATCCCGGATGATAGAGAATATCCTCCAATAAAATAACAAAAAAACCAGATGTGAAACTAAGCCAGATGTACTTCTTATTCTTAAAATAGAATTCTTGATTATCGTTTGCGTGCGGATTGCACAATTTGCATTATGTGAATATTACTTTCCTGGATCAGTGCACCACTGCTGTAGTGTTCGCAATAGATGTATTCTTCCAGTTTTTCACATTTATCATAACACTTGTTAATATGCTCTTCCCTGCCTGGCATTATAGCATAGCAACCTGTTTGAAGACGAGGGCATTTTATTGGTAATAACAAATAGATTCCTCTTTTTCTTGATCAGATCATATGTACAGAAATTATAATAATATTATCAAGTATTAGATTATATAATTAACGCACCATATAAATAAATCATTTCCCGGTTATTTAAAAGCATCAGTTGAAAGTGATTCTCAATTATTTCGACTAGCTGTGGATTTATGTCAACACAGGTTAATAATTCGCCATGTTCGGCGGTCTGTAATTCCCATCATCCGGAATCTTAAGTAGACATAAACTATTAAATCAACCTCATCCATTAATCCTGCATTGAGGTAAACAATTATGAAAAAAGCAATTATTGAAACCGATAAAGGTAATATTGTACTGGAACTGTTCGAAAATGATGCCCCCAACACAGTGGCGAATTTTGTCAAACTGATAAACAAGGGATACTATAACGGTCTCAAATTCCACAGGGTCATCCCGAATTTCATGGTACAGGGCGGCTGTCCCGTAGGTAACGGCACAGGCGGGCCTGGATATGCCATAAAATGCGAGATAAATCCCAAAAAACACCTTACAGGTACACTCTCTATGGCCCATGCAGGAAAGGATACAGGAGGAAGCCAGTTCTTTATCACCCACTCGCCCCAGCCCCATCTTGACGGTGTGCATACCGTATTCGGCCAGGTGATCGAAGGTATGGATGTAGTGAATGCTATACGCCAGGGCGACGTGATGAAACAGGTAAAGGTTGTTGAAGAGTAGGCAGGAACTTCCCTGTTAGCTCCCTTTAAACTCCCTGTAAGCAAAAGAGATCGTTCACATTAAGATAAAGTGGATATTATAGTTACACTATGACATCCACTTTGCAAAATGTGCAGCGGACAGTGCCGTAAGATGGTATCCTTTTTATTATGGAAAATCGTTTATACTGTTACAAATTTTTTACACGCTGTGAGGAATAAAGACTAACTGATCACTAATCAGAAGTAGGACTATTCGGAAGCAAGGGTATTCGGAAGTATTGAATATGAAGAGTATATTATTAATAATGAGGAATAACTATGGAATACGATATCAAGGTGCATACATGGTGGGAGCACAGGATAAGGAAAATAACCATAAGCTCGGGAGAGAATAAACTGGGTATATGGTTTGCACATTTCGGGGAACTGGATCTCGAAGATAAAAAGACCCAGAATATCTTTGCCGGGATCATGCAGGGTATTTTTGGCGAACCAGTTGAAACACCTTCTGTTCATTTAAGCGTTATTAATAAAAATAAGAAATATTCAAAAAGAGTACACAATACTCAAGAGTTGATGGACAGCTTTAAGCAAGCATTTGGAACATGATAGAGGGATATATGCAGATCTGTATATTGTATTCCGGTGAGTTTGGAAAAAAGGTTGTTGGAAACCTGGTAAATCTCAGTAATTTCTGTACGGCCTGCGGCGATCTGTGTGATAAGTGTCGCGCAGGCAGGATGTCTTTTGCAGATATGGTGTATGAGATCCATGAACTTCCAGCAGACCTGCCTGATTTTATTGAAGATCCAGCAGATCTGTTTCCAAAGATCGGTCATTGTGACCTGATCATTGCTCTGGGTATCCACCCTGACCTGCTGGCTGATATCCCTGCAATAGCAGAATCAACAAATACCAGGGCAGTGATCGTTCCTGTGGAAGAGCCGGGCTGGGCACCACCAGGGCTTCAAAAACAGATACGTGAAAAACTTGAATCCATAGGTGTAGAATGTGAGTTCCCCAAGCCGTTCTGCTCATTAACACTGACAGGTAAGCCTGTGATCGATATGTTCGTAAAGCTTGGGTTTGGTAAACCTGAACTAAAGATATGTTTGAGTGAAGATGGCAGATTTTTTACCAGGGTAGAAGTACTCAGGGACGCTCCCTGTGGAAGCACCTGGTTTGTGGCAAGGAAATTAAAGTGGTCAGATACAGCAGGATATAAAGAAACAATTTCAAATGCCCATCACTCATATCCATGTACAGCCAGCATGGATAGGGATGTGCAACTGGAAGATACTATACTGCATAAAGGAGGATATATTATTCGGGAGGCTGTAGAGAAAGGACTTCATTAGATAATTAGATAATTAGATCAGTAATTCCATAATTAATTATCACGGCAGTAGATATCCACTATGCACTTTCCAGTTCTCCAGGATAATAGTTGGAGATACCCTCTTTACGCCTTCCTGTTTTTCAATGTTCTCAGTAATAAACCTGCCAAGTTCTTTGCTATCATTGGTCCAGATCTCTGTTATGATCATGTGGTCTCCAGTTGAAGTTGCAACAAATTTCACTTCAGGAAATTCGGTCATTCGCATTGCGACATCAAGAAGATGTGTTGATTCAACATCTATACCAACCATAGAAACCGAATTGTAACCGAGTTTTGAAGGATCAACAACAACAGTGTATTGTGTTATTACGCCATTTTTTTCAAGTGTTCTGATACGCTTTCGTATAGTTGATTCACTAACATCAAGCCTTGATGCAATTTCTGTAACTGGAATGCGTGCATTCTCACGCAGCATATCTATTATCTTTAGATTTTTTTCGTCGATCATTGTAGTATCATCACGTTGGTTTATACATTATATGGGGAACAAGATTTGGGGGGAAATTTATACTTTATATACCATAAAAGGACGAAATTCGTACCATAAAGTTATATATTCATAATAAATATTAGCATATCGATAAACCTTTAAAAGGTTTGCGTACCAGATACTAAATAAGGAGTTATGAAAATGGCTGATGAAAAGAAAACAGATCTTCCTGAGAAAGGAGCAGTACTGCAAAGAGACAGGGAAACATATGCAATAGCACCTGATACGCCTGCCGGTATAGTACCGCCGGAAATTTTACGTAAGATCGCTGATGTCGCAGAAAAATATAATGCAGCAGCAATAAAGATCACAAGTGCACAGCGGATGGTGATCGTAGGCCTTAAAGAAGAAGATATTGATAATGCCTGGAAAGACCTTGGAATGAGCCCTGGTGCTGCGATAGGGCTGTGTGTTCGAAGTGTCAAAATATGTCCCGGAACTGCATTCTGTAAACGAGCTGTCTCAGATAGTTTGAGCCTTGGGATGGCACTGCATGAAACTTATCATGGTATGAGTCTGCCGGCCAAGTTCAAGATGGGAGCATCCGGATGTCCGAACTGCTGTGCTGAGTCGTGGGTAAAGGATATTGGGTTCATTGGTTTCAAGGATGGATTCAAAGTAGTAGTTGGTGGTGAAGCTGGCAGGAAGCCGAGAATTGGAACTGAACTGACTTATGCTGCATCGATAGATGATGCAATGAAAGTGACTCAGGATATCATTGACTACTATAAAGCGAATAGTAAGCCAAAAGAGCGTTTAGGTGAATTCATAGAACGCATAGGGTTTACTGAGTTTTCGAATGGTGTACTTAAATAGTTACCATTAAAAGGTGTGATTGGGTCAGGATGCTGACCGATCCATCTCTTTTTTTTCTGTAGATAGTGGCCTTAACCGATGGCAAATGATACACTGCCCGATACATAATCGCTTATTCGTATCAAGTTCTTCTCGAACCCCCCGTCATAATACACCAAGACCTCTATCTCACCGCCATGCTGAAAATGCCTCATCTGTTTGTCGTAGATTCCCTGTACGTGCCTGAGCCTGTTCTTCCCAAAGTGGGCATCTACTGCCTCCAGGAACCCTATCTCCTGTTTCAGACAGGCAATCTCATATCCCTTAGTCACCTCTGCGATCTGGCGGCACTGTCTTTCCTCAATATCTGTATGGTAGCACCCGTGCTCGTTCAAACCGCTTATCTGCCGCCAGTCCATATTTCCATCTTCATCTGCCTCCCTGTAAAGCATATACGGATATATCCGGCAAATAGTAAGACGCTGGCTGTAGATACTGCACCGTCCCTGTTCCAGGAAAATGCATGAACCATCCGGCCTGCTCTTGAGGGCATAGCCCGACACATAGAACCTTCCCTTCCTGTCACAGAACTCATAGTACGGTGCAGGGATGAGGGCGTCCGGTGCTATCTGCTTTATCCGGGCGGTATCAGTATCCAGCAGGAATACATGGTCATTGAATTCTGCTGTACAGCATTTACCACACAGGTCGCATTTAAATCCAATTTCCCTGATAATGCTGCTAAGTGTTTTATCCGGATAATCAATGACACCCCGGAGTTCTTGCTTTTTTTGTATTATGGTGGATTCAATTGGTTTGGGAGTTAATTTGATCACCTGTGTTTTTCCGGATATCTCATTTTCCTGTATTGCCCTGTTTTTTGTAGAAATAGTATCCTACAGCGCCCAGGATTACGAAAATTACCAGCAGATAACCTGCATACCCTATCCTCTGGGCCAGGGGAACGGATTCCCGCACCTCAATAGATGCTTTCATAACATCCGATATCTGTGTATCGCCGTGTTCATTCCTGTATTTTACTTCGGTATTGATACCATAGGCCTTGGGAAGGGCATCCTTATCCACTTTTACCTTATATTGTGCTTCATATGAGTCCCCAGGGTTCAGTGTACCCAGGAATGCCTGGTCATCAGTGGTACTAAAGGGGTCTACCACACTTATCCTGGCCACAGCATCCTCTGCCACTTCATCCCCTGTGTTCTTGTACGTGATATGAAGAACACCCTGCCCACCTGAGACCAGGCTATCACTGACCTTCACGATCTCGAACTGGGCCCTTGGTTTAACTATTATCTGAAGAGGGATCGTCTGGTTTTTGGTGATGTACCAGTAATCGAATTCTTTTTCAGGATATCCTTCGACCTTTACGTCATACTGGTACTGGTATGTCAGGTTAAGCGTGAGGTCGTATATTCCCGCAGGTGCGTTCTCAAATATCTCAATGTCGAATTCCATTGGCTGGGATGTTTCGCTGCTCCGAAGAGAGCCTGCCTGCTGGAGACCGCTTAAAACCCTGAATGCATTTCCATCTTCAGTTTCCAGGGTTCCCCTGATATTGATGGCAGTAGTGACATCGTATTCCAGGTCAAGCTCTGCCTGGGCATCCATGGTTTCATTGGAGCCGGATGGGGTCTCATCAGTCTCAAACCCGAATATAAGCCCGTCATTCATCAACTGGATAAAAATCGTAGATGTCTCACCACTTTCATATTCCGGGTTTCCCACAATAGAAGCTGTTAATTGCGGTTCACCTATCACGTTATAGTAATCTTCGGTGAACTCCCAGATATTTGCAGGAATGGTTTCAGAATGAACATGGACTGCAGTTGAAAATATCATGAACGCTACACATAACATCAATATCTTTTTATCCATTTTACTCACATTGAACCGTTATTGCTGATTACTAATATAATATTTGTATTTGTTCAGTTCAAGCACACCCCATACTCAATAGCATATTATGAATGCATTTTATACTAAACTAAAAAATTGAGCAAAATTCAAATACAAAAAATTTACAGCTTATAAAAGTTTGAAAATAAAGCAATTGAGTCAAGCAAATTAAACTACTCCTACTGTCGAGTCAACCTTCAAGTGTCAGATTATGAAGGGCATAGGGCACAATTCTAAAATCAAATTATTTTAATAATAATATTAGACGCAGATTTACACAGATACATTCACTTCCGCGGGAAGTGAATGCCTGCTACGCCTTAAGGGCGTGCAGGTTACTCAGATGCAACCTTAAATCTGCGTAGATCAGTGTAAATCTGCGTCTTAAAAATAACTGGGAAATGGAACAGTGTCAGATAATATATCTAGCGATATTGTATGGTTGACTCGACACTACTCGATTCAATTTCAATTTCAATTTCAATTTCTGGTTTTTCAACTATAACCTGGTCAGACTGACAGATTATACATTTGGCTTTTATGTCGCTCATGAAAAAATTGTACTTATAGCCACATGTTTGGCATTGTAAATACATATTCAACACATCTCCAATATTCGATAAGCCTCCAAAATAGATAAATCTTTTTATGTGCTATTAGATACTTTTAATTATTATCTGATAATGGCCAATTTAAATCAATTTAATTAGATATATGTAGATAGATATTTACTTATTTAATATAAGTTTATATGATATTAAATGAAATATTTTTTTGTAATATTACTTACGAAAAGATTTACACCAGAAACAAATAATGTGATGGAGCAATTATTTTCTTTAATATCTGATACCATCACTTAAGCTAGATCTTTTAAAATTGATGAATGTTTGTATAATTTCTGATGGTGAATTACCAACCATATTTAAAGGGTAATAGGAATGTTACTTTGATGACTTCCAGCCTCATGAATTTTTTCCCCAAGCCTACCTGTTACCCTAACCAGGAAGAGGCAATGGATTCCATTTATAAGGCCATCCTGGACAAAAAAATAATAATGTTCGAAGGTGCCTGCGGGACCGGAAAGACCTTGAGTGCCCTTGTTCCGTCCCTGGCCGCAGCACAAAAACTGGGCAAGGTGGTCATCATCGCCACCAATGTCCACCAGCAGATGCTTCAGTTCTTTGAGGAATCCAGGGAGATCAAGCAGAAACAGGACATAAAAGTAGCAATCCTGAAAGGGAAAAAGCACATGTGCCCCAGGGATGAGGATTACGAGACCTGCAGTGTGCTTCGGGAAAATACCTATGAGTTGATAGGCAAAGAGCGGGAGATCATTGAACTTGAATCGCGCCTTGATCTGCAGCAGGAATTAGAACCGGGCCCGGATAGATCAGCTCCAGGATCTGTCAGGACGATGTCCGGTGAACTGAGCAGAATGGCTGAACTCAATGAAATTGAAAAACGTGTCAGGGAACTTCGTGACCGGCACTGCTCTTACCTGTATAAAGTTGCAATATCTGATATAGAGGATTTTTCTGCATGGTACTATGAAGATGTACGCACACCAGAGGACTTGAACGAATGGGCATATGAAAGAGGAATGTGTAGTTATGAACTGGTCAAACGCCAGATGATACATGCCGATCTGATAATCTGTAATTATCACCATATCCTGAACTTTGACATCTTAAGCAACCTGCTGGGCTGGATAGACAGGGGACTGGATGATGTAATAATAATCTTTGATGAGGCCCATAACATCGAATCTGCTGCCAGGAGCCACTCATCCATGATGCTGCCAGAATACAGCTTGCAGCACGCATATGAGGAAGTTACTGCCAACGAGGCCATGGGCAGGAACGATTCATACCGCATAAGGGATATGGAGGTGTTCTTCAAGACCATGCACCTGCATTTGAAGGATACATACGAGTCAAGACTGGAGTTCGGTGAAAGGGAACGGTTGAGCAGCACATGGAAGGATGTAAGCATCTGCGACCCTAAACACAAAAACGACTATTTTCTGCATCGTTTACTGGAACAGGTGGAAGAGGCAGGGATAACCGACCTGGGTGAACTGATTGAAGAAGCAGTTGAACTGGGGCAGTTCCTGGATGATTTTTATAAAGATCAGTATAAAAACGGACATGCAGGAAGGCGCAAAAGGTCCCAGCTGCTGCGCAGTGCCGAGTTTGCCAGGTTCTATCTTGAACATGCTGCGGACCCCATCTATTATCCAATACTCAACCTGAGAATGCGGGATGGCGAAATGGAAGGCAGGATAGAACTTGTTTCGTGTATCCCGCGAAACATTACCGCACCGCTGTTTAGTTCATTATACTCCTCAATCCTCATGTCTGCCACCCTTAAGCCCTTCCATGTAATGGGTGCCTCACTTGCCATCAAGAGGCAGGTGGAAGAAATAGCATTCGGCCTTACATTCCCTGAAGATAACAGGCTTACTATTGCCGTTAATATACCGCCCCTGTTTGCAAGGAACCGGGACGATCCCATTATAATTGAACAAGTGACCTATGCACTTAACGATATCATCCACTGCAGCAGGGGGAATATATTGGTGTTCTTCCAGAGTTATCACGAAGCCCTGATGTATAAGGATCGCATCACTACCGACATACCCGTGTACCTGGACGAAGTAGGTACATCTTCCCAGAAGATCAGGGAGGAGTTCTTCCAGATCGGTGAATCTGGCCATAAAGCTGTGATATTTTCATACCTGTGGGGTACCCTGACCGAAGGTGTAGATTACAAAGAGGGGCGGGGCAGGACTGTTGTGATCGTAGGGGTGGGCTACCCTGCCCTGAACGATCGTATGCGGGCCATTGAATCCGCTTATGAGCATGAGTTTGCCGGGCACGGCTGGGATTATGCGATCCAGGTGCCTGCCATACGTAAGATCAGGCAGGCAATGGGTCGGGTCATTCGATCCCCAACTGACCATGGCGTGCGGATCCTGCTGGACGGCAGGTTCACTACCTCATCACCTCGGCAGTGGAAAAAATATTCGGTATTTAATGCCTTTCCGCAGGAGGAGCGTGAGGAGATCATAGATGTGGAACTGGAAAAAGTTAAATTCTCATTGATGAACTTTTTTAATGATATACAGGGACCTGTTGATTAAGAAAATGGAAATTTCAGATAGGATTGACAGGATACGATCCAATCCTGTAAATCCTGTCAAAAGATTTTATTGAAAGTAAGAAAATTAACTATATCGATATCGAAATGCGTTTGTAATTTCCTATACGCCAATAAAATGCTCGCTAACGTTCGCATTTTCTAAGCCGGTAGGGAAGTATATAATTCCTATATGTTGAAAAACCAAATACACAAAACGCTTAATACTGACAAGGGCGTAAATGAATCAAATTTTAACGCCACAGGCTTAAATGCCTGAAATATCTCCCAGGAATATATTCTATGATTGTTTCAATGGACCTTGAGTTGAAGGATAGACCCGGCCAGCTTGTCCAGGCCCTCAAACCACTTTCCACGTTCGGTGCCAATATAATGAGTGTCCTGCACCACCACGACCAGCGCACACCCAGGGGTGCCATACCTGTGCAGGTCGTTTTCCAGTTGACCAACGGAAAATTGGATGATATCATTGCCGAACTGGAAAATGGAGGGGTCCGTATAGTATGTGTAGGAAAAAAATTAATGTACGAAGAAGTGACGGTCATTCTTATAGGCCACATAGTCAACAGTGACATGGGTGATACCATTGACCAGATCGACAGCACTGGCTTTGCCGAAGTGGTGAGCCTGTCTATCTCCATGCCCGGGATAAATGAACCCTCATCAGCATCAATGGTTATAAGTGCAGTAGATATGGCACAACTTGTTAAAGCACTGGATATATTAAAACGGGTTGCCTCGGAAAAGGACCTGCTGGTCATCGAACCCATAGAAAAGGATCAATTATCGGTGAAAACATGAAGACCATAAGACTTTCCATAATCGGGTTCGGGGCAGTAGGCCAGGGCGTGGCCAATGCATTATTGCATAAACAGGATTACCTGGAAAGTGCAGGCATAAACTTCAAAGTAGTTGCAATATCCGATCGCCTGGGTGCATGCATCGACCTTGATGGAGTTGACCTTGAGGCTGCACTGGAAAGGAAAAAGGAATCGGGTTCAGTTGCCACATCTGATGTTATGTCCCTCGAAGTGATCAGGGATGTGGATCATGAACTGGTAGTGGAAGCTACCCCGACAAATATAGATGACGGGGAACCTGGTCTTACCTTTATGCTGGAGGCATTCAGGCATGGGCGGCATGTAGTGACATCCAATAAAGGCCCACTTGCACTCAAGTACAACCAGTTATGTGATGAAGCAAAAAATAATGCTGTCCATTTCAGGTATGAAGCGACAGTGGGCGGTGCCATGCCAATATTGAACCTGGCACATGATGCCCTGGCAGGCAACAGGATCATTGGTATAGAAGGGATATTGAACGGTACCTGCAACTACATACTCAGCCGGATGACAGAGGAGGGCCTATCATACCAGCACGTACTGGGTGAAGCCCAGGAACTGGGCTATGCAGAAACCGATCCTACCTACGATGTTGAGGGTATCGATGCCGCATGTAAACTTGTCATACTGGCAAATTCCATTTTCGGGATGGATGTGACCTATGATGATGTAGAGGTTACAGGCATCACCAGGATCACACCCGAGGCCCTCACACTGGCAGGGGACGAAGGGATGGTTATCAAGCTTATTGGAGAGGTCAAAGACGGTGAGAATGGCGTAATAAAGGTTTCGCCCAAACTTGTGCCTGAACAACATCCACTTGCAGTGGGAGGCACACTTAACGTGGCCTTGTTAAAGACCGACATGGCAGGTCCTGTATGTGTGACCGGAAAAGGGGCCGGGTCAATGGAGACTGCCAGTGCCATATTGAGCGATATTATCGCAATTTGCAGGAACAGCCATTGAGGGGCTATATTCTTGAGTTTTATGTCCAGCAACCTTAAACGTGTCAGGACCATTGCAGATTTCCAGTTTGGTAGGGGGGTAGGCCGTGCCCTGTTCCCTGAAGATTCAGAGTTTCTAATGTCCAGGACCAACAGGATCAGGCAGGTAAGTTTTAACGGGACCAGGATCGCCACTGTCCGCGCCAGGGACGGACTCCTTACATTGAGCATGAATGGTGCCCTGCGCCTGCATGATTTCCTGGAATTGCCCGCATATCGGGTGACGGTGCATGCAGATGCAGTACCCTTTGTCCTTAAGGGCAAAACCCTGTTTGCAAAACATGTTGTTGATGTTGACCCTTCTATCAGGGCCATGGATGAAGTACTGCTGGTGGACCTGGAAAACAACCTGCTGGTAACAGGACAGGCGCTACTTTGTGCAGCCGAGATGAAGGATTTTAATTACGGGGCTGCTGTTGCAGTAAGAAAAGGCAAGGGTTAGTAAAGTAAGGGTTAGTAAAGTAAGGGTTAGGAGAGCAAGGTTTGCGAAAGTATGGGTTGGGAAAGATATTAGGTAGAATACCCACCAGTACGTCATTGAAAGGACATTCATATATTTTAAAGGATACAGTGGTATTTTTTATTGACATAATATCTGTATCAATCCCATTGCTTCATAAATGAATAATACGAATACCCCACCAAGAAGATATACTATCACAGTCAGGATCATAACTGTATCCAGACCTAAAATCATTTTATTTTACCTCACATTTTACTTTACATCCTTTATTAAAATGTTACAAGCTTTTTCTTTGTGCCTCCTTGTAGTGATCAGGCTGCTTGACCCAAGTACCCCCTCTATCTCATTGATTATACGAAGTACATTGTTCTTAAGGGAATTTATGTCAAAGGTCCTTACTTTTAAAAACAGGTCATAGGGTTCCAGCAGTTCATATATCTCAAGTATATCTTCGATATTATTGAGTTTATTGATTATATTGATCCTCAGGCTTGAATCTATATTAAGGCCAATGAATGTGGTAATGTTAAGATCAAGTTTGGACGGGTCAGTTATTATTGTAAAATTCTCAATTATGCCTTCAGATTCAAGGTTCTTAATGCGTTTGTGGATGGTAGAAGTGGCAACTCCAAGTTCTTTTGCTATGTCAGTACTGTGCATACGGCCATTCTTTGAAAGAAATTTAAGAATAAAAATATCCAATTCGTCCATAATTAAACAGAATATCTTATAGTACTACAATATAAAAATTTCGACAAATCAAGCAAAATCAAAAAAAGTGGTGCAAAATAAGTGATTATTAAGTTTTATATTTTATATTTTATAAATATATAAAGTTTGCACTTTTTTTCCGGTAATAGAAAGCAAGTTTTATCATTTATCATATTAGATTAAGTCTGGATTTTATGGATACATACTCACATGAGTATTAGGAATTATACTTCACATGCTGCCAGACGTAAAGATAATAGGCATGAATTACATTTAGAGTGCAGGTTGATAAAATGGAACTTGAAAAATTACGACACGGTACTGAACTATTAAAACGCGGGTTTGCCAAAATGCAAAAGGGCGGGGTCATCATGGATGTAACTAATCCGGAAGAGGCGCATATAGCAGAAGATGCCGGGGCTGTTGCGGTCATGGCCCTGCATATGGTTCCGGCCGATATCAGGAAAACTGGCGGAGTGGCACGGATGGCTGATCCGCAGATCATAGCCGAGATCATTGATTCGGTCACTATACCTGTTATGGCAAAGGCCCGTATCGGGCATTTTGTAGAAGCTGAGATATTAGAAGCGTTAGGCGCGGATATGATCGATGAGTCTGAAGTGCTCACACCGGCTGACATTAAATATCATATAGACAAAAGAAATTTTACCATACCCTTCGTATGCGGAGCACGGAACCTGGGCGAAGCCCTGCGAAGGATACACGAAGGAGCGGCCATGATACGCACTAAAGGCGAGGCAGGCACAGGCGATGTGAGCGAAGCTGTGCGGCACATGCGCCTGATCAACGAACAGATTGGTAAATTAAAAGGCATGGACCTTCAGGAAATAGAACGTGTAGCCCGTGAAATTGAGGCTCCAATCGAACTGGTTGTGGATACCGCCCAACGACAGCGCCTTCCAGTAGTGAACTTTGCAGCCGGAGGTGTTGCCACTCCTGCAGATGCGGCATTGATGATGAAGCTTGGTGTTGATGGTGTTTTCGTTGGCAGTGGGATATTCAAATCCGAAAAACCGGCCACGATGGCCTCTGCCATTGTAGAAGCTGTTAATAATTTTGACAATCCGGGTGTACTGGCCGAGATTTCAAAGGGTCTGGGCGACCAGATGAAAGGTATCAGTATAAGCAGCATTCCCGAAGAGGAAATACTGCAGACCCGAGGGTGGTAATTACCACCCATTTTGCTTTTTTAACGTATAGTGAAGGTATATACTTTTCAGCAGGCTTAGAAAAAGCGAACGAAGTGAGCGTTTTCTTGATCCTGTTTTGATCAAATGTAAATAAAACAGGATATCCTTTTCATACGATAACTGTAGAAAAAATCGACAACTATTTAAGGCATAATACATGTTGGCTTTTTAGAGCGTAATGTATAAAGTAATGGTATGAAAATCATGAAATGTAAAATCGAAAAATGTGAACAACACAAATCTTCCCTGTTGGTCGATAAGAAAAACATTGACAAAAACTGGGAAGATGAATTGAGCCAGTGGATAATCGAAGAGTTCTACTCCCCATACCAGGCATCCTGAAGTATATTTTGGGATTCAATTATTTGACATTATATCAATTAACCACAATCGATGGCGATATATCTTGGAATTAAAAGGAATATGCAGTATATGTCACCATTCGGCTACAATGTATACATGCCAGTTATGTGGTCGTCTCGTATGTAGCAATTGCTTTGATGCTACAAGGGGAGTCTGTGTCCAGTGCAAAGGTGGGCCCGGGCTGGGTTCTGTAGATACTGTACTTAGTGGATGATGTTACCCTTCTATCGAATAAGCAGGTTATTCGTCTTCCAGTTTACCTTCTCCTTCCTTAATGGTCCTGGAGAACCTTGATGAGATTGAATTTTTAATGGTATCTAACATTAACTCTTTACTTTTAACATTATTGCTATTTTTGGTAATTACACTAAACAGCCCCAGTGGAATGGTAATGGATGCATAAGACGAATTGCCGATTATATTACCACAGTGTCCGAATGCTTTTTTAAATACCTGTGTCAGGTTGATCTCGATATTGTTGGATACTGCATATACGTATATATTGGAAGTGTCCACTGCATAGACAAGGGCGGTAGATATCCCCTCCAGGTCAAGCATATATTTGCATACCTTTGGCAGAGTACCAGGGTCTTTGATATAACCGGTATTGGTCAAAAGGTATGTACTTTTTATCTCCCTGTTATTCAGTGCTTTTGAAAGATCATTAAATGTCTCGGATTTTACATCTGGTTTCTCTAATTTCAGGAGCAGGTCATGGTCCATGTGTTCAAGCACAAAGAGGTATGCTTCAAGTCCGTGTTTATTCAGGTTAGTTAAAAAAGTCCTGGTTCTGTCCCTGATCGCGAACAGGAACATGGTTGCTATGGTACTGTCTATTGGTACCTTCAGGCTTCTGAAGTACTGGACCATGATGGTGGAAGTTGTTTCAACATTTGCCCTTATATCTTTATAATGGCATTTGATATCCTTATTCGCCATCCTGGAATGCGAAATGATTATCGCAGGGATGTCAATTAAAGCACTGACATCTTCAGGCAATTCACTTGGGACTACATCTACCAAAGCAAGCGTGCCTGAAATTTCATCTGTTATTACATCAGGCAAAGGTTCTATACCAGATCCCATTATATTTAGCAGGCCCTTATGGTGTACGGTGCCGGAATAATAGCATTTTGCATTGATATGGAAATGTTCTGCAATCCTTGCAAGAGCATAGGCACTTGCAAGAGAATCTACAGTAGGGTTTTTCCTGATAAGTATTGTCAGTCCGTCTTGTGTTCTTCTTAATATGGACTTGAGTTTCCTGCGCTTAAAAAATCCCAGCTTTTTCACAATATGTCACGTCCAATAAAACCAGACTTCTATTAATGAAGCTCTACTAATAAACTTCTATTATAAACTTCCACTAATATCATAGTATGGTATATGAAATTTATACGTATCGGTATATTCACATGCCCCATTATCGATACATTCAAACCAATTTCCATATCGGGTGACCTTCCACCGGTTCGATCCCCATGTCTGCCACACTTTCTGATATCATGATATCAGCCATGGCTGCCATTGGGAATGTATATCGCGCATTTTCGATGGGGCCGTACAGTATGAAGTCCCCGGCTGCCATCTGCTGGATACCAGTGGATGCAATATCACATATCCTGTAAATTAGTTTATCATCTTCCCCCATATTTCGAAGCCAGTTCCATGCAGACGGGGCATTATGGATACCTGAACCCACTGGAATGCCCCATTTTGCCTTGGCAGCAATGGTCATCCGAAGCGCTACTCCGGCACCGTTTCCCATGGGAGTAATGCTGGGGTCGATGAGCTTCTTCTTGATGCCACATTCATCTGCTGTCTCAAACAGACCATGAGGCAGTACCTTTCCGCCGTTCTCCAATAGTTCCATACGCCCGCCCAGGCTTGAATCCATTGCATTGAAGCCCAGGATGATGGCAGTATCCATGTCTGATAAAGTCAGTGCCTCGATCTCTTCTTCTGTCACTGCCATATTCAAGCTGTTATAAATGGTCTTATCGGCCAGTCCGATCTCACTGACATAACTGGCTGCAGCCATCCGTACACGGCTTTCAGTAGAATCAATTAAAAGGGGCGCATCAGTTACATTGCTCACAAAGTCCAGGTAGCGCATTGCCGCATCACGACTCTCTGCATAGATGTGCACCATGCATGGATTGCCTGTTTCATCAGAGAGTTCCTGCTGCCTGTTGATTATTTTCTCGGCAGCGGGCTTATCAAAGATACCTTTCCCAGGGTCCAGGACTATGCTGTGTTTGTTGTAGAAGATGGTCCCTGCCAGTACTGTCGGGTATTCGCCGGGCTGGCCGCCAATCTTGATATTAGCGATATTTACGATCTCCTGCACTTTCTGGAATGTGAACATATTGATCAGTCCTGTTTTTTTGTTTCAGGTCTCGGCAAATATGACCCCTGATGTTGAGTCCATCATGATTCCGGGAGCTATCATCATGTCCCCGCCTGTGATCTCACGATTAATCTTTTGTTTCTTCTTCCTGGTTTCAATGACCATCGGCGGTTCCGGGAAGGGGTTGCCCCTTGACCGGTATTCATTGATCAATTCCTGTATCTTATTTGTCTCAACAAGTCCGCGCCTGTCAATTAGTTCCACCTGCTGCCTGAATCGTTCAATGGCCTCTGCCGGGATGTTCTCTATAAAAGGAATTGCACCGTCCGAACCGATTATCCTGCCCTGTTCATCTATACCGTTATGGTGTATTGCAAGAAGTGTATTGCCTGAAAGGTGTCCCCTTGACTCGTTGCCACATACTAAGATGTACCTGATATTGGAATTTGAAATAGTATTTATAATGATCTTCTCAATACCCAGGTTCTCTGTCTTGCAGCTGCCTACCATACATGCACCAGGGAACGCTTCCATGTCACTGGCAAGGGTGGCTACACAAATCCGCGAGCTTGGGTCGACCACTGTATAATCACCCCGTACAGGTGGCCATTCTTTATCGATGGTGTCATCCGACATTCTTGCACACTCATTGTTTTTCAGTTATTTAATGGCTTATGTTGTGATTGTAACATGAGTATATACTCCAAGTCAACCCAACCGAAGAGAGGATTTACCCGCAAGTGCGGAAGCTATCATAATGGCCTTAGTGTAATGCCCGCCCACCCGGCTGGAATCCACAAACACTTTATCCATCAACACAACCGCACCATATCCGTACCCACCGGCAACCAGAACCAAAGTCCTGAAAATAAGGTTCCCTGAAACACCGTCAGGAGCAATAATAAAGTTAGCCTCACCCACTGCATCCTCGATAAGTATGCCGTAGTGTCGTACATCATAGCCTTCTTCTAAGGCTTTGCGTGTGACAAACTCAGCATCGTCCAGCGTCTTATCCACATACGGGTCCCGCCCCTTATCCTCGAACCTCCCGCCAGAAAGTATCGCTATCCTTGGCTCCACACCCAACCTCCTGATGTGCTCTGCCCCGCGCCTGATAAACTCAAGTTTACCCTCAACAGTGCTCCCTTCATCAATACCCACCGGAGCCAGGAACAGCGGAATCCCGTCCGGGGTTTCAAGCAGTGCCACCCGGTAGAGGCTTTTCATACCCAGCCTTTCTTTGAGATAAGACAGCGTGGACGTGGCCGACAGGGTGCCGCGAACAGCCGCATCCACACCCCCTGTGGCAAGCATGTCAACTATGGTCTTGGCAGCCTCAACAGAATGAACCACTTCCAGGTCTGTGCCTATTTCATGAATCTCACTGCTGTTCCCAACCAGCACTACCTCTGCGAATTCACCTGCCAGAACCGCACTATTCAGGAGTTTAGAACTTACACTGCCCATACCCAGGGCAACCCGGGCATGGTTCTCCACCGCCTTTTTCTCAATACTTGAGATTATTTCGCTCATGCTCACACCATGATATGGTTATTTTTCGTCAATACTGCACATTGCTGCCGGCTCTTCTTGAGCCTTTTCATCGTACCCGGCACCTGGCAGGAATTTGCCGCGTCCTTTTTTGGCATGAATACCTTCATCCCATATCACCTCGCCTCCTGATATGGTCATTACAGGGAATATAGCTTCCATACCTTCATAGGGACTCCAGCCTGCCTTGCTGTGCAGCTTATCAGCATCGACCTCTGATATATTTGCAGTATCCAGAAGCACCAGGTCGGCATCGAACCCTTTCCAGATGGCGCCCTTCCTGTGGTTTGTCAGTCCGAATATCATTGCCGGATTGGTGCACATGACCTCAACCATCCTGGGCAAAGGAATAAGATTGCGCCGCACCGCCAGCAGCATCAATGGCAGCATGGTCTCAACACCGGGCACACCTGCAGGCGCTGACCAGATATCTGTCTGCTTCTCTGCTTCGGTATGGGGGGCATGGTCGGAGGCCACGATATCAATAGTACCATCGTTCAAGCCATTCCACAGGTACTGGAGACTGCGCCTTTTCCGAAGAGGTGGGTTCATCTTGCCAAGTGTGCCCAGCCGGTCGTAATCCTTATTTGACAGGAACAGGTGGTGCGGTGCAGCCTCAGCTGTGATCGTGCCGCCACAATCCCCGGAATCACCATAATCTCCACATTTGGCACCCCTGATGAGGCCAACAGATTCCCGGGTGCTGATGTGGCACAAGTGTGCTTTTGCATTGAAAGCCATAACATCTTCAATAGAATTGGCAACTGCCACTGCTTCTGACAAATTCGGGCGGCTCTTTGAATAAGACTCGGGCTCCAGGTTTCCCTTTGTCAATTTGCCATATGATTCGAGTATCTCCTGGTCTTCTGCATGGATACATGCCAGGGCATCCAGGTCGCGGGTGATCTGCAATGCTGCAGTCATGTGGTCGCGCTCTATAGTCATAGAACCCGTGCTTTCGCCCAGGAATATCTCGCCAAAGGCCGAGCAGCCTGCCTTCCACAATGAAGCAAGCTCATCCAGGTTATCCTTTACACCGGCATTGATCCCGAAATCGATTATGGATCTGGAAGAGGCAAGTTCCTGTTTTGCCTTGAAAGTGTCCTTGTCCAGTGTAGGAGGTATGGTGTTGGGATGGTCTATTACTGTGGTCACCCCACCGGCAGCAGCCGAACATGAACCTGAATACCAGTCTTCCTTGTGGCTCATACCCGGTTCCCTGAAATGAACGTGGACATCGATTATGCCGGGAAGTACCAGCATATTGTCTGCATTGATAACAAGATCGAAATCATTTTTGGGTATGATCTTTGCAATCTCGACAACCTTCCCGTCTTCAATAGCCAGCTCTGCTTCATGTATCTGTCCCTGGTAAAAGATGCGGGCGTTTTTGATTATTGTGTCAGGCATTGTGGTTGTATATGTAATTGATATAATATTAATCCTGATGTAAGGAGGGGGCTATATATGACTATATATTTTATGTAGAAAATATTTAGATACTTTGGCAGTAAACACAAATCGAAAAATATCTATGCTATTTTGTAACAAGATATTAAGATGAAAGAGCATATTTGTAGAACATATTTTGAGTATCTGACATGGTGAAAATATGGTGGATAAAGCACAAACAGATGTTGATAACATAATCAGGGATATTATCCGGGATATTAAGGAGATGGGGCAGCGTACCAGGCTTTCCATTGACCGAACCGTCACTTCCCTCAAAGAGCAGGAGACTAGCCTGGCAGATAAGGTCATTGGAATGAACAGGGAGATCGATGAATTCGGTGATGTTGTTGAGGATAAGTGCACCAGGACCATGACAATAAAAGTGTCACCAGCCCAACTCAGGATGCTAAAGGGCACCCTGAAGATGATCATCGACCTTAAAAGTATAAGCGGGCTGGCAGTTGAAATTGCGTACATCACCAAGGCCACTGCAGGTTCACCACACATTAAACCACTGGTGGATATACCAAGGATGTCTGATATCCTGCAGGAAATGCTGGATGGTAGTATTGAAGCCCTGGAAAAGCAGGATGTAGAACTGGCAAAGGATATAGCTTCCAGGGACGAGGAAATTGATGCACTGTTCGACCAGGTCAGGCGGGAACTAATCACTTACATGATCGAGGACCCAAAAAAGATAGCCAATGCATCACATCTTACATTTGCGTCACGATACCTGGAACGTATGGGCGACCACATAAACAACCTATGTGAAAGGGTTGTGTACATGGTAACCGGCGAAAAGCCGGACCTGAACAAACGGGGTTAAGAAATGGATATTTTCGATCCGATCATACTGTTAGTGCTAGTGGCCGGTCTGTATATGGCATGGAATATCGGTGCCAACGACCTGGCCAATTCAATGGGCACTTCGGTTGGTACAGGTGCATTATCGATCAAACAGGTAGTGATCATAGCAGGCACGCTTGAACTGGTCGGTGCACTCGTATTCGGCGACAGGGTCACAACCAAGATCGCAAAGGGTATTGTACCCATTGAAAATATTATAAGCGTTGACCCGAACATTGTAATAATCGGTTCCCTGGCGGCTATACTTGCTGCGAGTTTCTGGATCACTTTTGCCACCTTCTACCATTTGCCCGTTTCCACGACCCATTCAATCGTGGGCGCAATAACAGGTTTTGGACTGGTTGCTACCATGTTTGTTGATACCTTCACCATTGACCAGATACAATGGATCGTGCTGGGAAAGATCGTAATCTCCTGGATCACATCTCCACTTATCGGGGCCTTGATGGCATTTACCATATTCACGATTATACGCATTTTCCTCTTGGCACGTGTGGATGACCCCTACAAGCTGGAAAAGAAATTCGGGTACCTCCAGATACTGTCTGCCTGTTTTGTGGCACTTGCCCACGGATCAAATGATGTTGCCAATGCCATAGGCCCGCTGTCTGCAGCCCTGTCTGCTGCCAATATTACAGAGTACGGTGTCATACCTATGTGGGTATTGGCCATCGGCGGTATCGGCATCGTGATCGGTCTTGGGACCTGGGGCTGGAAGGTTATTGAAACAGTCGGCAGCAGCATAACTGAGCTGACGCCCACGAGGGGTTTTTCAGCCGAGTTTGCCACGGCCGTGGTAGTCTTCGGTCATTCCTATAGTGCACTACCCATATCCACTACCCATACCCTGGTTGGGGCAGTTGTGGGTGTGGGACTGGCGGGCGGTCTTGCAGCGGTTGATTTAAGTGTTATAAAGAAAATAATCTTATCCTGGGTAATCACGGTGCCAGTGGCCGCCCTGACATCAGGATTGATATTTGTAATATTAATGAAGGTGCTATAATGCCAATTGAGTATATTCGTTCTGTGCTTGGAATATTCGGGGAATCACCCTTTAAACCTGTTCACACACATGCAGAGAAAGGAGGGCAGGCTGTGCAAAAGCTGCAGCTTTCCGTGAAAGCCTATTGCAGGGGCGATTATATGGCGGTGCATACGTTCAACACTGAAATATCTGCTATAGAGTATGAGGCTGATATAATCAAACAGACCATACGTAAGCTCATACCCAGTTCCATGATGCTGCCGGTAGACCCTAATGACCTGCTTTCTTTCCTGAAACCCCAGGACTCGATCGCAGATAATGCCCATCATACTGCCCACTGGCTTACCTTAAGGGAGACCGAACTTCAGCCTGAGATCAAGGAAGGGGTGCTTGAGTTGATGGAGCGTATTGTCAAAACTGTTGATGCCTATGAGGATATGGTGGATGATATTGCCAAACTCCTTGAAACATCTTTCAGTAAAAAGGAAATTAAGAGAATACTCAAAAAAGTCCCCATTGTCGAGGAACTGGAACATGAGACAGATATTACCAAGAAACAACTCCAGGCCACGGTCTTCAAATACGAGGACGAACTTGGCGGTACGGGCGTGTTCTATTTGATAAGTCTGTTGCGGGATATGGGCAACATTGCTGATAGTGCCAGTAAGGCAGCAGACCGCCTAAGGACGATGATCTTACGAAGATGAATGAAAAATTAGATTATTTAACTGAATTTGAGCCGGCCTATATGGAACTGGTCAATAGTGGTGAGATTGACAACCGTATCGAAAAGCTGTTTTCGAAACTTGAGCATTGTGATATCTGTCCAAGGAATTGCGGTGTGAACAGGCTTGATGGTGAGATAGGGTACTGCCAGGCCGGTGCTGAACTGGTGGTGTCCTCGGTCCAGCCCCATTTCTGGGAGGAAGCTCCCCTGGCTGGAATTGGAGGTTCGGGTACTGTGTTCCTCGCAAATTGTAATCTGCGCTGTGTGTACTGCCAGAATTATGATATCAGCCATGAGGGAAAAGGTAATCCAATCACCGAAGAGCAACTGGCAGATAGCATGCTCTGGCTCCAGCGTATCGGCTGCCACAATATCAATCTTGTCACTCCGACCCATTACACGCCCCATCTTGTAAAGGCCGTGGCTATTGCAGCCAGAAAGGGGTTGAGACTGCCTGTTGTGTATAATTGCAGCGGTTACGAGGATGCCCGGACCCTGGAACTGCTTGACGGTATTGTGGATATCTATATGCCTGATATCAAGTATGGCGGCATTGAGAGTGCGAAACTGTACAGTGATGCCCCTGATTATTTCGAGGTGTGCAAGCTGGCGGTGCGTGAGATGCACAGGCAGGTGGGCGACCTTGTGATCGATCGGACTATTGCCTGGCACGGGCTGCTGATGCGCCACCTGGTACTTCCCAATAACGGGGCTGATAGTTTGCAGGTGCTGGAGTTCATTGCCAATGAAATATCAAGGGAGAGTTATGTGAATATTATGCTTCAGTACAGGCCCGCATATCGTGCAATGGAATTTGAGGATATTAACAGGGCTGTGTACATTGAGGAATATTATAATGTGCTGGATATGGCCAGGGGACTGGGGCTGCACAGGGGATTTCCTAACGAGTGAACTGTATGGCAGGGAAGTATCCAATGATTGTATATGATGTACACGAATATTGGCAATAAATTGGGACCAGTTTTTACTCGGAGACACGACCCCGGCCGGAGACTATATCTATGGATAATATTGTGAACACACTGCTCATTATGAGAATCATAATATGTGTAGTCCCGGATGTTTAGAATTTAGAAAAACTTAAATATATATATACTAAGAAATAGTATGATTTTGTTTATTCAATATTTATATAATAGGAGGAATAAAAGTTATGAAAATAATTAATGCTAAATTATCCATTATCGCATTAATTCTTCTAGTACTCATTACCGCAGGTTGTACCGATACGTCTGAAGAAGGTACGTCTGAAGAAGGTACGCCTGAATACATCAACATCGGACTTGTAGCGCCGCTTAGCGGTGGTGCTTCTGATGTAGGTAATGACATGAAACAGGCTGCTGTCCTGGCAGTAGAAGAGATCAATGCAGATGGTGGAGTGTATGTAGAAGAATATGGAGTAAAAATACCACTGAAATTGGTAGAAGGAGATACACAAACTTCACCAACCGAAGGTGTAACTGCTGTGGAGCGATTGATCACAAACGAGAATGTAGTAGTACTTGTGGGCGGTTTCTCCAGTGGTGTCACTCTGGCCAACCAGGTACCGGCCGCCGGTAAAGTGCCGTACATTATCACAGGTGCGTCCAGTTCCCAGGTTACAAGAAGAACAGAGATCGATACCAGTTATTTCTTCCATTACTGTTCAACCACGGACGACTATTCACAGCCCATCCTGCAGTTCTTTGTGGACGAACTTAAACCAATGGTTGCCGCAGACAGGGACCTGAAACTGGCTTTGATATACAGGGACGATGCCTATGGAAAAGGTGTTATTGAATCCAGTGTGGCATATATTGAGGATAACAGCATGCCAATAGAATTAGTGGCTCAGGAGAAGTATCCCACAGATGAAACTGATTTCCACACATACCTGACCAAGATAGCAGAAGCAAAACCTGATGCAGTTTACACAGTTGGTTTTGTGAAGGACACATCCAGTGTCTATATCCAGGGACAGAGGGATGTAGGTCTTAATACGCTTTACATGGCAGTGGAATGTAACGAGGACCCTGCGTTCTACAAACTCCTGGGCGAATGGGGCGACGGCCAGCTTCTTGAAAGCAAGTTCGCACCCTATGCAGCCGAATACACTGAACTGATGGGACCGTATAAGGAAGCATATCTAGCCAAATGGGATGAAATGCCTGGTATGATGGGTGCTGATACCTACGACGGTATCTATCTGGCAGCCTCTGCAATTGAGCGAGCAGGTTCACTTGATCGGACACAGGTAAGGGATGCCATCAAACAGACTAACGAATCCGAGATGCTTATTTTGCTGGAAGGCGGGAACATCACCTTTGATGAGTACAATGAGATATCACCAATTATATTCATTGAACAGATGTTCTGGGACGAGGAGACTGAAGAACTCAAACCTGTCATCGTCCTTCCGGATAGTCTAAAAGAGCAAGACTTTGTACTGCCTGACAACTATGAAATTGGTGGATGAACGATCCACCGATTTCCTTTATTTTTATTAATTATCTTTTAGCATGACTGAAATCACCACATTGTTACAGATATTCATCTGGGGCCTGACAGCCGGATGTATCTATGTACTCATGGCAGTGGGCCTGAATATGATATTCGGTGTGATGAAGGTGGTGAACTTTGCTCATGGCGAGATCATGATGCTTAGCGCTTTTACCAGTTTCGGACTATATTATTACACAGGTCTGAACCCTTATTTCCTAATGCTATTCTCAATGGTCATCATTGGGATTTTTGGAGTAATAATAGAACGTTTTGGGTTCAGGAAGGTTCTGGGAACAGGAAAACTGAACGAGATATTCTTAAGCCTTGGTTTAATTTATATTCTTCAAAATGCAGCAGTGAAATTATGGACAGACGACATCAAAAAGATCAACAGTCCTTACAGTTCAATGACCCTGGACCTTGGAGTGCTGAACATAACATATGACCGGATTATCGCTATTGCATTTACGGCATTGATACTTATCAGTCTATATTTGTTCCTTACAAGGACCGATGTGGGCCGGGCGCTGCGGGCAACCAGCCAGAACCATGAAGCAGCTATGTTAATGGGTGTAAATGTCAATCATATGTATATGCTGAGTTTCGGGATTGGTTCAGCCCTGGCCGCATCAGCGGGTACGGTCCACGCTATCCTGTCCCCTTTCAATCCGTATATGGGTACCATACCAGGTATCATGGCCTTCACAGTGATCATTATTGGCGGTCTTGGCAGCATCCCGGGTGCTATCATCGCAGGATTGATGCTGGGACTGGTCCAGAATTTTACTATATTCTATTTCGGGGGAGCATGGAAGGAAGCAGTGGCATTCGTACTTCTGATCATCGTGCTGGTAATAAGGCCGACCGGTATTTTCGGGGAGGAACATTGACATGACTGTTAGAGAACTGGTTAGCAAATATGCAGTTTCCTCATACTCAGCATACTTATTACTGGTGATGATCGGGCTGGCACTGCCACTGGTGATAACTGACGATTTCTATAACAGGATAATAATACTCACGTTTTTCTATATCATGTTCTCAACAAGCTGGAACCTGCTGGCATATTCAGGACAGGCATCCCTGGGACATGCGGCTTTTCTTGGTATAGGGGGCTTTGCTTCCACCATCCTTATTATAAACGGTGTAACACCAGTGTTGGGAGTGTTGACCGGCGCACTGGCTGCGTCAATGGTGGGATTGTTCTTAGGTATTATTTGTGTCAGGTTAAAAGAATGGTTCCTGGGGCTTGTCACATTCGGTTTTGCTATAATAATGGCTGCTGTGGTAAATGAGTTATCAGTTTTTATCGAGGCAATAAATGGTGTACTTATTGCAGTGGGTCTATCAGGCAGCATGGACCCACATATGCTTGGCGGCAGTCTTGGAATATATTCACCTGACATTGTGTCAAGAGCCCAATATTATTACCTGTTCTTCTTCGCTATGGTAGGAACAATACTGGCATCTCACCTGGTGATCAGGTCAAAGATCGGGTTTGCCTTTGCGGCTATCAGGGAGAACCAGGCCGAAGCTGGCATGATGGGTGTGGATATCACACGGTATAAGCTGATAGCGTTCATGATCAGTACGTTTATGGCAGGATTTGCAGGAGCACTGTTCGCTCCTTACAATTATTTCATCAACCCTGAGATATTCAGCATACATAATTCCTTTATGCCTATTATTATGACAATAAGCGGGGGAATCGGGACAATAGGCGGTCCCGTCATAGGTGCACTGGTAATAAATATTCTATGGGAACAGATGGGATTGTGGGGTATGAGCATTGACCGTCTGCTTATCCTTGGTGTGATACTGGTTCTTGAGATTCTGTTCCTGCCTAAGGGCTTGATGCCGCTAATAAAAAAGATTACTGATAAAGTTGCGGGCACTACATCCCGAGATATGCCTCTTTGACATGGTTATTGTCAAGCAGTTCACTGCTTGACCCTTCAAGGGTGATGCGCCCGGTTGCTTTGTATGCAGGCGGCGGCCTTGGGTGGTGGTGAGGGCTGCCGGTGGTGACATGGTGGTTAAAATATATAGTTTGTGTAATTCTGAGACCGTTACAATTCGTGTTGGTGAATTTAATTAAACCACAGATAAACACAGATGAACACAGATTTTCAGGTAGCGTATCCGCGTTTATCTGCGTTCGTCTGCGGTTAGTTTGATAATACCAACATGTAATGTGACGGTCTCGTAATTCTTAAGCCACAGAGGACACGGAGTGCACAGAGCATTTTTGCTTTTCTCTATGACTCTCTGCAGTTAGTATTGAACTAATTCCCCCCCTCGTTAGTTCATTCTTAGGCTCTTATGCCCCCCTGCTTGTCGCTGATTCCTGCACCCAGATGCTTTACTTCACCTTTAGTATTCTACACGCACTTACCAGTAGGAACATTGAGTAACAACTTGTGGCCCGGTTAGCAATACAACAGGCATATATGGTGCCTATGATTATATATAAAAAGAAGTAAAGTAGTTCCTAAGTAATAACAGTATATGAAAAAACATAAACATAAGCAAATTTGTTTCCAATAAACGGATAATTCAAAAAAATGCCAATTGAAGAAGCAATGGAATTGGGATAGTTCTAATTTACAAATTAAGGATAAGGTAAATAATATGGAACTTGAAATAGAAGGAAAATATGTTTTTCTAAGAAATAAAGTGGTTTCCAAGCTGGACCTTTTTGTTATAGACTTTATCAAAATTCTGGAAAAATATACAGATTATGTTATTGTAAGTGGTTATGTTTCTATACTCTTCGGAAGATCCAGGGGAACGGAAGATATCGATATATTTATTGAAAAAATTGATTTCAAAAAGTTCAAACAGCTTAATGACGAATTACGCCAAAAGAAATATTGGTTTTTAAATGCCGAAAATCCTTTAGAGTTATATGGAATGCTTAATGACAAACTTGCAATCAGAGCTGCCATACAGGATACTGTTATTCCAAATATCGAGATCAAATTTACTAAAAACAGAATAGATAAAGACTCTTTACAAAAGCATATGGAAGTAAAAATCGATCGAGATAGTATAAACATTTCACCTCTGGAAATCCAGATACCTTTCAAGCTTTATTTAGGCAGTGATAAAGATATAGAAGATGCCGTTTATTTATATGAATTATTTGGTGAACATCTAAACAAAGAAAAATTGAAACACTATATGGATCTTCTTAAAGTAGAAGGTAGCAATTATGGAATCGAATTTTGATAAAAAGCAAAACCTAAAAGAAAGACTTGAATTTGTACGTTTCTACAGCCGATGGGTCAAATCCGTACCAAATGAAGTATGGAGTAAACAGCAAACGGACTTTCTCAACAGTTTATTTGAAAATGCAGTCAACTATCCATTTTCACCAGAAAAGTATTTAAAATCACTTAAAAAATAACACGAAATCCATCTCTCAAAATAGAATGACTCCCAGCGTCCTTTCGTTGCATTTTATCTCCCGCTGGCCCCTCTGCTCTCCCCTATGATCTAGACAAACCGCACCCGTCCCAGCCAAACACTGCGGCAGACGGCGCACGGGTGTTCTGCATGCGTGCGGCGGCCTCGGGGAGTGGTGAGTGCAGTGGAGGGACCCCCATGGCTATTAAACTATATAATCGATGTAATATATTAAACCGCAGAGGTTCGCAGAGCATCCTTTGTGAAAAAAAATCACTGATAAAGTTGCGGGCACTACATCCCGAGATATGCCTCTTTGACATGGTTATTGTCAAGCAGTTCACTGCTTGACCCTTCAAGGGTGATGCGCCCGGTCTCAAGCACGTATCCCCTATTTGATGCTTCCAGTGCGTGATGGATATTCTGTTCCACCAGCAGCACGGTCACGCCTTCACTGTTCAGGGTCTTGACTATATCGAACACTGTTTTGACCATTATCGGTGCCAGTCCCAGTGAGGGTTCATCCAGTATCAATAGTTTGGGACGTGACATAAGACCCCTGGCTATGGCCAGCATCTGCTGCTCACCGCCGCTCATAGTACCGGCAGACTGTTTCTGTCGTTCTTCCAGCCTGGGGAACAGGTTGAACACCGATTTCAGTGTATCTTCCTTTTCATCTGAGGTGTATGCTCCCATTTGCAGGTTTTCCATTATGGTCATCCTTGGGAACAGTTCTCTTCCTTCTGGTACAAGGGCGATGCCATCTTCTACGATCTTGTGGGTGGGTGCCAGATGGATTGGGTTTCCATTGAATTCGATAGTACCTGATGTGGGTTTGAGCAGTCCCATTATGGTCTTGACAATGGTGGTCTTGCCTGCACCGTTCGGACCGATAATTGTGATGATCTCTCCTTCACCGATGTGGAAGTCCACATCCCATAGTATCTTGACAGAACCGTAGGAAACATTGACATTTTCAACTTTGAGCATTTCATAACCTCTTAAAAGATGTACTTCTCACCCAGATATGATTCAATCACTTTCTCATCATTTGCTATCTCCTCAGGTGTACCATCGGCTATCTTTTTCCCGTAATCCAGCACTACGATGCGGTCAGATACACCCATGATGACACGCATTATGTGCTCTACCATGAGTACTGATGTGCCGTTGTCGCGCATCTTTTTTATGAGTTCGATGGCCTGTAGGCTCTCTTTTGGATTGAGGCCCGTGGTCACTTCATCCAGCAGGATGCGATGGCCTGGAGGCTCTCCTTTGGGTTAAGGTTGTATGTACTTGAGTTCCATGAGGTTGAGGTTCTTAACCGGGAGGTGTATTTTATCTTTTGAGAATCCTATGAATTTGAGGAGTTCGATTGCTTTGTGCTTTGCATCTTTTATGTTGCCGTTATCTTCGTCACCGAACAGGGCTCCGACCATTACGTTTTCCAGGGCTGTCATTTCAGGGAATGAATGTATCAACTGGAATGTTTTGGTTATGCCCAGTTTGCATACTTTGAAAGGGGGCATTTTGGTGATGTCGTTACCGTTGAATATGATGGAGCCTGAGTCGGGGCGATATATGCCGCTGATGAGGTTTAAGAGGGTGGATTTTCCTGCTCCGTTGGGTCCTACCAGACCTACTATTTCTCCCTGACCTACATGGATATCCACGTTGGAAACGGCTACAAGGCCGCCGAATGTTTTGGTTAGGTTGGTAGCTTGGAGCAGTATAATCACCTGTAATCATTTAGCATGAAAGTACCCTTGGGTTCTTTCATTTTTTGAGCATGTCATTCGAAGAATTTCATGTACGTTTTTTGGGTTTTATGGTATGATATGATTTAGCTTTTCCGAAATGGGAGTGTGGTGTTGGAGATGGCAAGGAGATATCTGGAAGAATGTGGACGATCAAATTGGTTATTCCCGAGTCGGGATAAGGGAAAGCACTTAACAACCCGGACGGTCGAGTAGATATTCTCAAATGCCTATAAAAATGCTGACACTAAGAAGAAAGCCATAGGTCACTCTTTTAGATATAGTTTTGCCACACATCTACTGGAAAGTGGTACAGACCTTCGATATATCCAGGAATTGCTGGGGTATAGAAGTTCTAAGACAACAGAAATATATATGCATGTAAGTAACAAGAATATAGGTAAGATTAATAGCTGTTGGATGGTTTATAGATAAAAGGAGAAGAAAATGATTACGATTGTGAAGTTTGACCAGAGGGATGTATATGCGAAGTAAGTTCGGATATACATTGTTATACGACATAACCTGGCCAAAAATTGAGGATTATAATGGGCAAATTTGAATATACACCACCTAAGAATGCATCTGTTTCATCTGAAGAATTACTACATAATTTAAAAAAGGTTGCATCAGATAACAATACGGATATTTTACCAC
This sequence comes from ANME-2 cluster archaeon, assembly GCA_014237145.1. Lineage (NCBI taxonomy): Archaea > Methanobacteriati > Methanobacteriota > Methanomicrobia > Methanosarcinales > ANME-2 cluster archaeon. The sequence continues at coordinate 6,158 of JAAXOC010000009.1, read as the reverse complement.
AACGAGTTTATAAAAAATATGGAAAATACGACGTTACTAATATTTCTCGACGATTTGGAACATGGAATAAAGCACTATTAAAGGCAGGTTTGAAACCAGGAAATATTAATAATTATTCAGACGAAGAATTATTTGAAAATATATTAAATATTTGGCAACATAAATGTAAACAACCTGTTCGGAGAGATTTAGATTTAGCCCCCTCTAACATTTCTCAACATCCCTATAATAGACGATTCGGATCTTGGTCAGAAGCATTACGATGTTTTGTTGAATACGCAAATGAAAATGATAATACTGTTATTACCTCCAGCGAATCAAAAGATATTACACAGAAAACAAATAGAGATCCCTCTCTCAGGTTGAGATTTCAAGTATTAAAAAGAGATAACTTTACTTGTGTCCAATGTGGTGCTAGTCCAGCTAAGGACCAAAGCGTTGAACTGCATGTCGATCACATAAAGCCTTGGAGTAAAGGTGGTGAGACAATCTATGAAAATTTACAAACACTATGTTCGAAGTGCAACCTTGGAAAAAGCAACTTGGAATGACATGGCCAGCCTACGATCATATAATAACGGATAAAAGGCTACGGTGCTTCGCACTTTCGCCCAAATTGCCTTTGTCAACTTCTTTTATCCACAAAATGTTATGTGACATTGCAAAAATACAATGGATGTTAAATTATGGATACAAATGTATTGGTTGCCGTGATAACAGTCTCTGGGAGTATTTTGGTTGCCTCACTAACCTATTATTTTACAAAACATTCGCAGACAAAAACTGAATGGCAACATGAAAAAATGAATCATTATAAAGTTCTTTTATCATCGTTGTCTAATTTAGCCGTAGACGGCAAGGATAAGATAGAAGCTAATGAACGTTTTGCATTGGCTTACAATACAATATGCCTTGTTGCTCCACAAGATGTGGTAACTGCATTAATGGAATTTTATGATGAAATAGAATATTCTAATACAAACAAATCGTCTGAAAAACATGATGCTTTACTCAAAGAGCTATTATTGGCAATTAGGAGAGATATTGGTTTATCTAAATCTGACAATAAAGATACATTTATCTTTCATTTAATAGGTTCGGGGCCAAAATGAAGAATATGTCAACGTCACATAACAGGCGTGTATCTGGATAACTTTGCCCTTCAGGCTTGTTCAGCCCAAATCTTCATTTCGCTCAATCTTCAAATACCAGATGGGCGTTATATGCTATTGGTTTTTGAGGAATACTAATAATGTTCAATTACGATGAACTAAAACAACTCACTCAAGAAGAAGACTTTGAGCTAATAGAAGCAAGCTTCAGTGACCTACATGATTGCGATTTATCAATGTTAACAGAAGGAATTGCACTTACAATTTTTAGTCCGATTTTCCCGAAACTCTAATTTGGCGTGAAGGTGATTCGGTAATTGCTGAGATAACTGAACATATTTGCACAAATGATAATTACAAAATATAAAGGTGATAATAATGACAGAACTCAATTTCAAATGTAAAAAATGCAAAAGATATTTCGATTGCAATATAGGAAAAATCTCCTTTCCATCGAAGGAAGAACGTCCCAATTTTGAAAAGAACATAATCTGCCCCGAATGTGGAATTCGAACTATGGACGAAGTGGAATTAACAGAACTTGGACAAACTCAATTGGGAGAAATTTATTTCTCATTGTTAAGATGAATTAATTTTATTTCTGCATCGTCTAATCCATTCATACCTCGGCTCCAATATTGCACGCCTTCGGCCAGATCCATGGTCGGGACTTTCATGAGCGTGATAACGTCGCCCAACCCACAGCCTGCCCCCGGGTGCTCTACATGCCGGCGGTGGGCATGGCTGTAGAAATATATAATTTATGAAATACTGCACCGCAAAGGACGCAAAGTTAAGGTTACAATGTTTTGCGAACTTTGCGGTGAAACAGTGAACGGCAACCTTTAATCTGCGTTTATTTGCGTTCATCTGCGGTTAATTTCTGCAGAAATCCAGCCCGATTCATTCCTTCTCTCTCCCGCCTCCCGACATTTCCACTCGCCTGCGCTGCCTCTGCTCACCCGGCCGCCCCTACCGCTCGACCCCACAGCCTGCGCCCGGTTGCTCTACATGCGTGCGGCGGCCTCGGGTGGTTGTGGGTGCTGCCTGGGGCGGGCATATCTGTAAAATTATAAAATTTATGTAATACTGCACCGCAAAGCACGCAAAGTTAAGGAAACATTGTCTTTGCCCTCTTTGCGACCTTTGCGGTGAAACAAAAGGCAGCAAACTTTCAATCTGTGTAAATCCGTGTGAATCCGTGTCTTATGAATAACGAATTTCAGCCCCCATTCGTTTTGCCACCACTGTCATACAAATACCCAAAACAGATATATCGCTGCATTCCAATCTATAAAAAGAGGCATACATTATGCAAAGACATCTTATCCAATCCGACCCGGCAATCATGATGGGCAAGCCTGTAATTGCAGGTACGCGTATTACAGTGGAATTAATCCTGGAAAAACTTGCTGCTGGCGAGAGCATTGAACAGATCATCGAGGCACACCCACGCCTGACAGAAGAAAAGATTCGTGCTGCGTTAGCATTTGCATCAGATGCATTGCGGGCGGATGTGGTCTACCCCATTACGAGGCAGAAAAGTGAAGTTTCTTGCTGATGAGTGTGTAGATCGACAGATTGTAGATCGTCTCAGGCACGATGGGCATACTGTGTTATGCGTTGCTGAAATGGAACCAGGGATTTCTGATCAAGAGGTTTTGAATCTGGTTAATCAGGAAGAGGCGATACTGTTAACGGCTGACAAGGATTTTGGGGAACTGGTATTTCGTCAGGATAGAGTTGCACCTGGCATTATTCTCGTCCGCCTTGCCGGATTATCAGCCACAACCAAAGCAGAGATTATCACCGTTGCTATCGAAGATCATCTGGCAGAACTTCTGCAGTCATTCACGGTAATTATGCCTAGTAGGGTAAGAATTCGGCGAAAATTTATCTATGGTTGATGAAAGTATCATGCAAATTATTGCACTAAGTGATTTCTAAATAGATAATGAATATCAGATATTGAATGTGTTTACTCCATGATACTTCGATCGCTATCGATTACTCTCGGAGAAGGGGGGCTATTTATCAAAAGAATGAACATTCACCATAAAACTTCTACCACCATCCCAAAAAGTCCGCGCTTCTCTATGCACGCTAAATGTGCCCGGTATGGAACGCCCGCTGATGGATGCACCGTCCAGCCACCACTTGCAACACACGTCCGCCCCAGCCAGACATCGCTGCAGACGGCGTGCGGGTGTTGGTTGGTGCTGCCGGTGGAGGGCATGGCTGTTGAAATATATAATTTATCTGATTTTTAAGCCACAGAGCACACAGAGTGCACAGCGCCTTGTTGCTTTTCTCTGTGTCCTCTATGCTCTCGGTGCTAATATTGAAATGACCCCATCCCCCACGCCTTATTTCGCTCTGCTGCCGCCTACCATCTTCATTTGGCTCGCTGCTCCTGCACTCACCCAGCCGCCCTTCCCGCTCAACCCCACAGCCTGCGCCCGGATGCTCTGCGATGCGGGCGCAAGCCACGGGTGTTGGTGGGTCTGACGAGAGTGAAACCACGACAGTTAAAATATATAACTTATATGATAATGTTTTCTAATCCGTCTAACTTCAGATATAAATATGATTGTTAAGCGAAAGTGATTTTCATATAGAAGGAGGATAATTATGGAAGATGAAAAGGTATACATGTTTAAAGCTGCTTTGAAGCATCGAAAAAAAAGTTGGTTTCATATTGAAATCATGGGTAATCAAACACTTGGAGATTTTGATTACATCATGCGTGAAGCATTCAACCATGATATATGGGATCATTTAAGTGAATTTTTTTCAGGTCGAGCATGGAAATCAAAAGGCTACGGCGAAATCGATCCCGATGGCGGGGGTAGTGGCAGTAAGAAACTAATATATCAACTCGCACTATCAGAAGGAGATAAATTAGAGTATGTGTATGATTTCGGTGACGATATTCAACATGTAATTACGCTGGAAAGTATTGCAGAACCTGAAAATGAAGTAGAATATCCTCGCATAATTTCTAGGAACAAAACGAGATAGCTATTGCAAAACTGCTAAAATGGATTGATGTAAGGGCTAGAGCAAAGAAGGCAAGATTAATGCATAAATATGGAGATTCTTCCTACTGTGGTAGAGATGTAAAGGGTGATAGGTTGAATTTGACTATCAATACGGGTGTAGGTCTTGTGTGTTGACTAGTGCTGCCGTTGAGGGATATATCTGTTAAATTATATAATTTATGTAAAACCGTGCCTAAAAGCACGCAAAGTTAAGGTAACAATTTCTTTGCGGTCTTTGCGACCTTCGCGGTAAATTTAGAGAATAACAAGTATCAATCTGCGGAAATTGGTGTGAATCCATGTCTTACGAATTACAACCCACATTCCATCTTTCGCTCTCCTATCGCACACAATTTCCACTTTGCTGAGCTTCTCCTTCACCCACCCGGCCGCCCTTTTCGCTCAACCTCACAGCCTGCGCCCAGTTGCTTTACGATGCGGGCTGCAGTGGCAGGATAAAGTGCAGATGACGGGGCGGCGGGAGAATTAGTTGTCTGGTGCCGCCGGAGATGCTTGCAGGGACAGGTTTTTCAAGAGACCGGGGGCATGGCAGGGTGTTATTTGGCATATATAGTTATACTATTTAGTATAACTATATATGCCAAAGATCACAATATCTTATTTGATCAGAATTTGCCACGCAACTGTTGAACTGAAAAAATGGGGGAATTCCCTGGGAATTATCATCCCGAAAGACAAGATAGAGGAACTGGGGTTATCGGAACACGATATCATTGACCTGGATTTAGTCAAAAAGGAAAAGGTATCTGGGTTTGGAATTGCTGAGGGAAAGTCCCCCTACAGGCGTGAGCACACTGCTGAGCATGAGGATCTGTGGTGATATGGCGTATCTTCTGGATACCTACGCCTGGGTAGAATATTTCATAGGTTCAACAAAGGGTGAGTTTGTTAAGGGGATGGTGGAAGATGAGAACAGTGTTATCTATACCCCTGAATGCTGTCTTGCAGAATTGAAGGGCTGGGCCATCAGGGAGAATGTGGACTTTGAAGAGCTGTACCGCATTGTAAGGAAGCTGTCAGATATCCATTGCATTACTACAGGGGACTGGCTGGATACAGTAACCGTACAGAGCGAGATGAGGAAGAAGGCGAAGGATTTCGGGATGATGGATGCGCTGATTGTGGCACAGCAGAGGCGTCTTGGTTGTAAGGTTGTAAGCGGGGATGCGCATTTCGAGGGAGTTGAGGGTGCTGTTCTTTTGTGAGTTTGTAGGGGCAGAAGTGTGTGTTTTAGGCATGCGGGGCATGGATGGTATAAGTTGAGGCAGATTTTTTTTGCGACAAGATGTAGTGGTAAACACTTATAAGGCTAGAATCTCAAATAACAACTATATGGAAACCGAAGCTGTGATTGAATTAAGAAAAATTCGTACAGATCTTGATATGCTTACGAACTTATATTCGAAACTTGTTGATAGATTAATCCCTGAAGAAGAACCTGAGCCTGAAGACCTAAAAGCTATTGATGGCAGGGATAAAATTTCCAGTGAATCTGAACTTCTTAAGGTACTGGACGCATGACCTTTGATATCAATATCAAAGAAAAATCTTTGAAATTTATATCTTCCCTGCAAAAACATGACAGAAAACGCCTCAAAGAGGCAATTTTTATCTTAAAGGATGACCCGGTTCCTATAAAATCCCTTGATGTTGCTAAACTGAAAGGTGATAAGAATAAGTATCGTATACGAAAAGGTAGATTCAGAATTGTTTATGAAGTTATATGGGAACAAAAGGTCGTCTTAATTCATAGAGTTGATTTCAGGGGCGACGTCTATAAGTAAAAATCCAGATTTCTCTTCCAGTTTCAGCTATACAATATCTAATAACATTCAATTGATATAGGTAATTATGGATTTGCAGAAAATCAGATATTGACCCGCTAATTTACTGATGTTCTGAAATAAGGAAACGTCAAAAGTTCCTCCATTGACCAAATATGATCAGTTTTTCCAGCCGCCATCATCGGTGTTCTCTGAATATA